>NZ_JXQS01000011.1:0-60104 GCF_000834565.1 Rhodococcus sp. MEB064 | reverse complement strand
AGCTAAGCCCTCCAGCGCCGATGGTACTGCACCCGACAGGGTGTGGGAGAGTAGGACACCGCCGAACAACTTTTGCCGAAAGGGGACCCATTCATTTGGGTCCCCTTTCGTGTTTCCGCAGCACATCCATGTCGGCACCCACTGTGCGAGTGCGGCATGATGACATCACCGGTGACGAGCGGTAGTGCTCGCTCGCCGAACCGATCGAAAGGACCCACCCGTGCCGGAAGATCCGTCATCGGAAGGTCGGGCATCCGATCCGGACTCCCGTCCCCCTGCGCGTGACAGCCGACCGCCGGCACGCGACAACCGTGCGCCTCGCCGTGACAATTCCGGTGACCGCAGCTCGTTCCGGTCATCCGGATCTCGCGGTGGCGAAAGGTCTGGGAGTCAGGACGACCGCCGGCATTCGGGCGATCGCCGACATGGTGCCGACCGTGGGCAGTCCCCGGATCGCGGTCGCGGACAGAGCAGTCAAGGAAACCAGGGTGGCCCACGCCGCCGCGGTGGTGAAGGCAGCTTCGGGCCGCGTGCCGGTGGTGGCCGCGGTCCCGACGCTCGCGCACCTCGCCCCGTCGAGCCCGATCTGCCGGACGATATCGATGCCAAGGATCTCGAGCCCGGAGTGCGCCGGGATCTATTGAGCCTCGACAAGAGCAATGCGGAAGCCGTTGCGCGACATATGGTCATGGTCAGTCGGCTCATCGGCGACGATCCCGCTGCCGCGCTGCTCCACGCACGTGCCGCCCGTCAGCGAGCCGGCCGTATCGCGGTAGTTCGTGAGACTGCAGGCATCGCCGCGTACCACGCAGGCGAATGGGCCGAAGCCTTGTCGGAGCTTCGGGCAGCACGGCGAATGGCAGGTGGACCCGGACTGCTGTCCGTCATGGCGGACTGCGAGCGCGGTCTCGGCCGGCCCGAGCGCGCGATCGAGCTCGGCCGCAGCGACGAGGCTCGCATGCTGACCGGAGACGACGCGTCCGAACTGCGGATCGTGGTTGCGGGTGCTCGGATGGACATGGGTCAGTACGACCAGGCAGTGGTGACGCTGCAGACGCCGGACCTCGAGGGGGATCGCACCGGATCGGCCGCGGCCCGGCTGTATTACGCGTATGCGGATGCCCTGGTCGCGGCGGGCCGTGCGGACGACGGAGTGCAGTGGTTTCTCCGAGCCGCAGGTGCCGACGTCGAGGGCGAGACGGATGCCGAGGATCGAGTGGACGAGCTGACCGGTCAGTGACCCGTCTGACCGACGAGCACGACGCGCTGCTGCTGGACCTCGACGGAACGCTGTACCGAGGCCCTGACCCCATCGACGGCGCCGTCGATGTCCTGCATGAATGTTCGTCGCAACTCTGCTACGTCACCAACAACGCCAGCAGGTCGCCCGCAGACGTCGCCCGTCACCTTCGGGACCTGGGCTTCGTCGCCCCGGAGGAATCCGTCGTGACCAGCTCACAGGCTGCGGGACGTCTCCTGGCTCGACTGTTGACGCCGGGTTCCACTGTGCTGGTCGTCGGGACGGACGCGCTCGAGGCGGAGGTGAGCGCGGCCGGTCTGGTGCCGGTGCGTTCCGCCGATCCGACACCGAACGCCGTCGTGCAGGGGCACAGTCCGGAGACCGGGTGGTCGAACATTGCCGAGGCGACCTATGCAGTACGGGCGGGAGCCCGATGGGTGGCCACGAATGCCGACACGAGCCTTCCGACCCCACGCGGTCTCGGCCCGGGGAACGGCGCCATGGTCGCTGCCGTTGCGGCGGCGACCGGTGCGCGGCCGACGGTCGCAGGCAAACCCGAAGCTCCGCTGATGAACGACGCGCTCGAGCGCAGCGGATCGACGTCACCGTTGGTGGTCGGGGATCGTCTGGACACCGATATCGCCGGTGCTAACGAGGTGGGTATTCCGTCGCTTCTCGTGCTCACCGGAGTCAGCACCGTGTCGGACGTGTTGGCCGCCGTACCCCACGAGCGACCTACCTACATCGCATCCTCGTTGTCCGCGCTGTTGGAGTCCCCGGCCGAGTCACGGGTGCCGGGTGAGGACGAACCGTCGTCCTGGTCGGTGTCGGTGGACGGTTCGACGCTACGACTCGACGGCGGACACGGATCCGACACGTCGGACGACTGGGTCTCCGTTCTGCGGCAGGTTCTGCCGAGGGTGTGGCGACTGGGCCCGTTCGAGTCGATCGAGGGTGCCTCGGGGGCTGCGGCCGACATCGTCGCGCACTGGACGTCCTGACGCGCAGGGAACCGACACCCCTGGCGTCGGCCCGGCTGCGGGACCGGAGACCGCGAACCGCTCACGTCGGATGCATCGGCTAGCGTTGTCGACGATGAGCACCCCCGTTCCACGCCCAGGACAACACCTCCCGTCGCACTCCGGTGCCGACGCGGTGGTCGTCGATCCCGGCGCTGTCCTGACCTCCGTCGACGCGCTCGTGGCGGAGGCCGACGAGGCAGCGGAGCAGCCTTTCGGTGAGGGAACCGCTGATCCGCACGGACTGGTCACGCTGACGAGGCAGGCTCGGATCCTCGAGCGGGCACACGACATCCTCGTCGACGCCCTGTCGTCGGTGGACAACACGGCCGCAGGTAAGAACTGACGTGGCACGTCGCGCTCGAGTGGACGCCGAACTGGTCCGACGCGGTCTCGCGCGGTCTCGTGAACAGGCGTCGGAATTCATCGCGGCGGGCCGCGTCCTGATCGCCGGGACCGTCGCGACCAAGCCGGCCACGGCCGTCGAGGCGGGAACCCCGTTGCGAGTCGTCGACGTGTCCGACGAGGTGTCGTGGGCATCGAGAGGCGCACACAAACTGATCGGCGCTCTGAACGCGTTCGAACCCGCGGGACTGACGGTCGAGGGTGCTCGGTGCCTTGATGCCGGCGCGTCGACAGGCGGCTTCACCGACGTTCTGTTGTCCAAGGGCGCTCGCGAGGTCGTCGCGGTGGATGTCGGGTACGGACAGCTGGTGTGGCGACTACGGACGGACGAGCGAGTGAGCGTGCTCGATCGTACGAACGTCCGCAACATCGATGCCGAGGCCGTCGGCGGACCGGTGGATCTGATCGTCGCGGATCTGTCGTTCATCTCTCTCGCCCTCGTTCTTCCGGCATTCGCCGCCTGCGCGCGGCCCGGGACGAGCATGGTCCCCATGGTGAAGCCGCAATTCGAAGTGGGGAAGGACCGCGTCGGTTCCGGCGGAGTCGTCAGGGATCCCGCGTTGCGCGCAGATGCCGTCCTGGGTGTCGCACGAGCTGCCGCCGCCCTCGGGCTCGTCACCGCGGGCGTGGCGCCCAGCCCTCTTCCCGGTCCGTCGGGGAATGTCGAGTACTTCCTGTGGTTGACGGTTCCGAGCCCGGGGGAGTCCGCGACCGATACCGATCCGGGGGCACTCGAACAACTCGTGGCCGATGCAGTGGAGAAGGGACCCCGATGAGCGACGACGTTCCGGAGCGCACCATCCTGGTCGTCGCCCATCCGGGCAGGCCCGACATCGAACAGACCGCACAACGTGTGGCGAAGGTGTTCCACGAACACGGCATCGCGCTGCGGGTCCTCGTGGACGAACATGACTCGTCGCGTCTCGAGTCGACGTCGGGAATCGACGCTCTGTCGTCTCCGCAGTCGGATGTCTCCGTCGTCGAGTTCGGTCCGTCGGCGGCAGTGGGCTGCGAGTTGGTTCTGGTACTCGGCGGTGACGGAACGTTCCTGCGTGCAGCAGAGCTCGCTCGCGTCGCCTCCATTCCCGTCCTGGGCATTAACCTCGGGCGTATCGGTTTCCTCGCCGAGGCGGAGGCCGACGACCTCGAGGAGACGCTCGGAATGGTGGTGCGGCGCGAGTACCGCATCGAGCCGCGGATGACGTTGGACATCACGGTGCACGTGGACGGTGAGGTCATCGAGCGCGGGTGGGCACTCAACGAGGCGAGTATCGAGAACGGCTCCCGGCTGGGCGTGTTGGAAGTGGTGCTGGAGGTCGACGATCGTCCGGTGTCGTCCTTCGGTTGCGACGGCGTTCTGTTGTCGACGCCGACAGGGTCGACCGCCTACGCATTCTCGGCCGGTGGCCCCGTGGTGTGGCCCGAGCTCGAGGCCATCCTGGTGATCCCGAGCAATGCGCACGCACTGTTCGCGCGTCCGCTGGTCACCAGCCCCGAAAGTCATATCGCGGTCGAAACCTTCGATGGCGGTCACGACGCGGTGGTGTTCTGCGACGGCCGACGCACCATGCGCCTACCCGCCGGAGCCCGGGTCGAGGTGGTGCGAGGATGTGAGCCGATCAAGTGGATCAGGCTCGACTCGTCGCCGTTCGCCGATCGTCTGGTCCACAAGTTCGCCTTGCCGGTCACCGGCTGGCGGGGGAGGGTGACGTAACCCACGTGTTGTCCGAAATTCGAATCGACGGTCTGGGTGTCATCGCAGAGGCGACGGCATCGTTCTCCGAAGGACTCACGGTGCTCACCGGTGAGACCGGTGCCGGTAAGACGATGGTGGTCACCAGCCTGCACTTGCTCTCCGGTGCACGTGCCGATGCCGGCCGTGTACGCCTGGGCGCCGATCGCGCCGTCGTCGAGGGACGATTCACCACCGATCACGTCACCGATCAGGTTCGCGCCGACGTGGAGCAGCTCCTCGAGTCGACCGGCGGTCGCCGCGACGAGGACGACAGCATCATCGCGCTGCGCACCGTCGGAAGTGACGGACGCTCGCGAGCGCATCTCGGTGGACGGAGCGTGCCTGCGGGCGTGCTGTCGGAGTTCACCGGTTCCCTTCTGACCGTGCACGGACAGAACGACCAACTGCGTCTGCAACGCAGCGATCAGCAGCTCGCCGCGTTGGACCGGTTCGCCGCCGACACGATCGGGCCACTGCTCGAGACCTACCGGACTCGCCGAGCTACCTGGATCGCCGCGGTGACCGAGCTTCGGGAACGAACCGAGAAGGCGCGCGAACTGGCACGGGAAGCCGATCAGCTGACCTTCGCCCTGAACGAGATCGATGCTGTCGCGCCCGAACCCCACGAGGACGCCGAGATCGCGGCAACCGTGCGCCGGCTCAGCGACCTCGATTCGTTGCGGGATGCCGCGGCCGGAGCGCAGACGGCGTTGACCGGCGGCGACGATCCGAGCGACGTCTCGGTCATGGCCCTGCTCGGTGAAGCTCGCGACCGCCTGGCCTCCACGGACGACGCGGCACTGGCTGCGGTGGGACCGCGGCTCGCGGAGGCCATCGCCGTGGTGACCGACGTGGGTGCGGAACTCACGTCGTACCTCGAGGGGCTTCCCGCCGACCCGGAGTCGCTGGACAGTCTGCTCTCCCGCCAGGCCGAACTGAAGAACCTGACGCGGAAGTACGCCGCCGACGTGGACGGAGTGCTGGCCTGGGCGGACGACGCTCGCGAGCGTCTGTCCGGTCTGGACGTCTCCGCAGATGCGGTCGCGGCACTGACGGAACGCGTCACCACGACGGGGGCGGCGGCCGCGGAGACCGCCCACAAACTCACGGTGGCCCGTACCAAGGCGGCGACGAAACTGTCCAAGGCCGTCAGTACCGAGCTCGCCGGACTTGCGATGGGCAAGGCCAAGCTCGAGGTAGAGGTCCGTCCACGGCCGGCCGGCCCGGACGACCGTGCCGCGCTGTCCGTCGGAGGTGAGAACAGGCACGCCGGGTCGTCCGGAACAGACGACATCGAGTTCCGACTGTCGGCACACAGCGGCGCCCAGTCGCTGCCGCTGAACAAGAGTGCGTCCGGAGGTGAACTGTCGCGGGTGATGCTGGCGCTCGAGGTCGTGCTGGCCCGCTCGGACACGGGCGCCACGATGGTCTTCGACGAGGTCGACGCCGGAGTGGGAGGCCGTGCGGCCGTCGAGATCGGTAAGCGGTTGGCGCGACTGGCCAGGACGCACCAGGTGATCGTCGTGACGCACCTCCCGCAGGTGGCGGCCTTCGCCGATACCCATCTGGTGGTGAACAAGACCGACGGCAAGCGCGGCGGCCCGAACAGTGGAGTGCGGACTCTGTCCGATTCCGACCGCGTCGTGGAGTTGGCGCGGATGTTGGCCGGTCTCGACGACACCGAGACCGGTCGGGCGCACGCCGAGGAACTCCTGCGTACCGCGACGGCCGAGAGGGAGGCCGCTGCAACGTAGTGCTGGTGTGACTGATGTGAATGATGTGGTAGTTGTTACGGCGCGCCTCCGACTGTGCTGCCGTGTTGTTGTCCATCATCGAACACATGAAGATGCCGGCTCTGCTCTCGCGTAGTCATGACTCACTTCCCGGGGTCACGGGAATCGCTCGGGTCGATCGCTCCACGGCCAAGCTCCTCCGCCGTGTCGGTCCGGGTGACATCGTCGTTCTCGACGAACTCGACCTCGACCGGATCACCGCCGACCTGCTGGTGCAGGCAGGCGTGACGGCGGTGGTCAACGCGTCGGCGTCGATCTCCGGCCGTTACCCGAACCTCGGCCCCGAGGTGCTGGTCGCCAACGGCATCGAGCTGATCGACGAGGTCGGCTCGGACGTCTTCAAGAAGGTCAAGGACGGCTCGAAGATCCGTCTTCACGACGGACACGTCTACACGGGGGAGCGACGACTCGCGTCGGGCACCGAGCAGACGGAAGCAGACATCTCGGATCGCATGATCGAGGCGAAGTCCGGTCTGATCGACCATCTCGAAGCGTTCTCCGGGAACACGATCGAATTCATCCGCACCGAGTCGCCGCTTCTGATCGACGGTGTCGGGGTCCCCGACGTCGACGTGGACATGACGGGTCGACACGTGGTGGTCGTCGCTCAGGGTGCGGACCACGTGGCGGATCTGAAGAGTCTCAAGCCCTTCATCAAGGAGTACTCGCCGATCCTGATCGGAGTCGGCGCCGGAGCCGACACGTTGTCCGAGGCCGGCTACCGTCCCGATCTCATCGTCGGTGACCCCGACGACGTCAGCAGTCGCACGCTGAAGTCCGGCGCCGAGGTCGTTCTTCCCGCGGACTCCGACGGGCACGCCAAGGGGCTCGAACGCATCCAGGACCTCGGAATCGGCGCGATGACGTTCCCGGCCACGGGAACCCCTGCGGACCTCGCTCTGCTGCTCGCCGATCACCATGGAGCGTCGCTGATCGTCACGGTCGGGTGCGCCGCGTCTCTCGACGAATTCTTCGATGCCAGCAAGCGGGCCGATACTCCGTCCACCTTCATGACCCGCCTCAAGGTCGGTCCGAAGCTCGTCGACGCCAAGGCCATGGCGACGCTCTACCGCAGTCGGGTGTCCGGAGGCGCTGTGGCCCTGCTGGTGCTGGCCGCTCTCATCGCGGTCATCGCTGCACTGGTGGTCACCAACGGAAGTGGCGCGACGCTGGACTGGGCGATCGAGACATGGAACAGCTTCGCCCTGTGGGTGCAGGGGCTGCTTCAGTGATTTCGCTTCGCCAACATGCCATTTCGTTGATCGCAGTCTTTCTCGCCTTGGCGGTCGGAGTGGTGCTGGGCTCGGGTCTGCTCTCGGGCCGGGTCCTGTCGGGTCTGCGCGACGACCGGGACGACCTGCAGACCGAGGTGAACGATCTGCAGTCGAGCAACAACGCACTGGGTGAACAATTGAACGCCGCGGACGGCTTCGATGCCGCCGTGGCGGGACGCGTCGTCGCCGGCAGCCTCGCCGATCGGTCCGTCGTCATCATCACCACCCCGGACGCGGATCCGGCCGACGTCGAGGGCGTCCAGCGCTCGGTCACCGACTCCGGCGCCTCGGTGACCGGCCGCGTCGGGCTCACCGAATCGTTCGTCTCGGCGGCCAGCGGCGATGACCTGCGTACCCGGTTGACCAACGTGGTTCCGGCCGGAGCGCAGCTACGCACCGGGTCCGTCGACCAGGGCAGTCTGGCCGGGGATCTTCTCGGCACGGTCCTGCTACTGAACGCGCAGACAGCACAGCCGCAGAGCACGCCCGAGGAGCTGGGGCTCGCCCTCGACACGCTGCGCGGCGGCGGATTCATCACCTACGACGACGGGGCTGTCGCTCCCGCCCAGCTCGCTGTCGTCGTGACGGGTACCGCGGCCGACTCCGGTGCCGACGGCAATCGCGGCGCCATCGTGGCCCGCTTCGCGGGTGCGCTGGACTCGCGCGGTGCCGGCACGGTCCTCGCGGGAAAGCCGGGATCCGCCGAGGGCAGCGGTCCCATCGCCGTCGTCCGATCGGATGCGGCGTTGGCAGCGGGCACCAGCACCGTCGACAACGTGGAGAGGATCTCCGGGCGGATCACCGTCGCGCTCGCTCTGGGCGAGCAGCTCGGCGGCGGAGCCGGCCGATACGGAACCGGACCGGGTGCCACAGCGGTGACGGTCGGCGCGGCCCCCAACTGACGGCTGTTCCGCGTGGTGTCGCCCTGAACGGCGAAGAGGTGTTACCGTGAAGTCCCGTGGGTCGGCAGCAACCGAACCACTCGATGTTCAGCGAAATCTTCGCCGTCACCATCGGGTCGCACCGTCACGGGAGTCTCTTTGCAGTCACGCATTCATTCGCGGGCCGACATCAAGCACATCTTCGTCAGCGGCGGAGTCGCGTCGTCGCTCGGCAAGGGGCTCACGGCCTCGAGCCTCGGTCAGCTCCTCACATCGCGCGGACTCCGCGTCACGATGCAGAAGCTCGACCCTTACCTGAACGTCGATCCTGGAACGATGAACCCGTTCCAGCACGGCGAGGTCTTCGTCACCGAGGACGGCGCCGAGACCGATCTGGACGTCGGCCATTACGAGCGCTTCCTCGACCGTGACCTGTCCGGCTACGCCAACGTGACCACCGGCCAGGTGTACTCCACGGTGATCGCCAAGGAACGACGCGGCGAGTACCTGGGCGACACGGTCCAGGTCATCCCGCACATCACCGATGAAATAAAGGCCCGCATCCTCGCGATGCGTGGACCCGACCTGCAGGGCCAGGAGCCCGACGTGGTCATCACCGAGATCGGCGGCACCGTCGGCGATATCGAGTCGCAGCCGTTCCTCGAGGCCGCGCGCCAGGTGCGCCACGACGTCGGCCGTCAGAACGTCTTCTTCCTCCACGTCTCGCTGGTTCCGTTCCTCGCTCCCTCCGGTGAGCTCAAGACCAAACCCACCCAGCATTCCGTCGCGGCGTTGCGCAGCATCGGCATTCAGCCCGACGCGCTGATCCTGCGCTCGGATCGCGATGTGCCGCAGGGCCTCAAGGCGAAGATCGCTCTCATGTGCGACGTGGACGTCGACGGCTGCATCTCCACCCCCGACGCACCGTCGATCTACGACATCCCCAAGGTTCTCCACGGCGAGGGCCTGGACGCGTATGTCGTTCGGCAACTGGGACTTCCGTTCCGCGACGTCGACTGGACCGTCTGGGGGAACCTGCTCGAGCGTGTGCACCAGCCGCGAGAGACGGTGCGTGTCGCGTTGGTGGGCAAGTACGTCGACCTCCCCGACGCGTACCTGTCGGTCACCGAGGCGCTTCGCGCGGGCGGTTTCGCCAACCGGGCGAAGGTCGAGTTGGTGTGGGTCCAGTCCGACGACTGTGACACCGCGGCCGGTGCGAAGCTCGCGCTCGCCGACATCGACGCCGTCGTGATCCCCGGCGGATTCGGTATCCGCGGCATCGAGGGCAAGCTCGGCGCGATCACCCACGCCCGCACCCAGAAGATCCCGACGCTCGGTCTGTGCCTCGGCCTGCAGTGCATGGTCATCGAGGCGGCCCGTTCCGTCGGCCTCACCGATGCGAACTCGGCGGAATTCGAACCCGACACCACGCAGCCCGTCATCTCGACGATGGCCGATCAGGAACAGGCCGTCGCCGGCGAAGCCGACCTGGGCGGAACGATGCGTCTCGGCGCGTACCCGGCCACTCTCGCCAAGGGGTCCGTCGTCGCCCAGGCGTACGGCAGTGAGTCCGTGTCGGAGCGTCACCGTCACCGCTACGAAGTCAACAACAGCTACCGCGACCGCATCGCGGCCAGTGGCCTGCAGTTCAGTGGCACCTCGCCGGACGGTCACCTGGTGGAGTTCGTCGAACTGCCGAAGACGGCGCACCCGTTCTTCGTCGGAACGCAGGCGCATCCCGAGCTCAAGAGTCGCCCGACGCGTCCGCATCCGCTGTTCGCATCGTTGATCTCCGCAGCTCTGTCCTACAAGTCCGAGGAACGCCTCCCCGTCGACGTGCATTACGACGACAAGGGTGCCGGCGAGCAGAAGACCGGAAGCCAGGGCGAGGTGCCGGTCGACGGCTCCCCGGCCACCGCGACGAAGGGCTGACCGACATGAGTGATCGGCACGAGTTCGAGATCCTCGAGTCCCGCGTCGAGTACGAGGGAGCGATTCTCGCGCTGCGACTCGATCAGGTGTCGATGCCCGGTGGTCGGACTGCCGAGCGCGAGGTGATCGAGCATCACGGCGCCGTCGCCGTGGTCGCGCTGGACGCCGAGGAACGCATCGTGCTGATCAGTCAGTACCGACACCCACTGGGACGTCGGTTGCTCGAGCTGCCCGCCGGGTTGCTCGACGAGCCGGGGGAGAACCCGGTCGATGCCGTCAAGCGTGAACTGACGGAGGAGACGGGGCTCGCTGCCGAGACGCTGTCACTCCTCGTCGATGTCGCCGCGTCGCCGGGCTTCACCGACGAAACGGTGCGGATCTTCCTGGCCGAAGGCCTCACGGAGGTTCAGCAGCCCGAAGCCCACGACGAGGAAGCGGACATCGAACTGGTGCGCGTCCCCGTCGACGAGGCGGTGACTCGCGTCTTCAGCGGCGAGATCGTCAATGCGTCCGCTGTCGCCGGCATTCTCGCGGTGGCTGCGATGCGGTCACGGTCGGTTCCGCTGCGGCCGAGCGACGCGCCGTGGCGTGACCGTCCGACGGCCTTCGACCAGCGCAAGGGTGCGAGTGGGAGCTGACTCGCCCGGCGAGGTGATCGCGACGTACCTCGATCATCTCGCCGTCGAGCGCGGGTCCGCTCGCAACACGATCACGTCCTATCGGCGTGATCTGTCTCGGTACGCGAGCTATCTCGGCGAGCTGGGGCGCGACAGCATCCGCGACGTGACCGAGGTGGACGTCGCGGACTTCGTGACCGCACTGCGGCTGGGCAACGAGCTCTTTCCACCGCTGGCGGCGAGTTCGTCGGCGCGCACCGTCATCGCGGTGCGGGGCGTACACCGGTTCGCACTCGCGGAAGGGATCGTCGAGGTCGACGTCGCGTCCGGGGTCAAACCGCCCACGCCGGGTCGACGGTTGCCGAAGTCGCTCCCGGTGGACCAGGTGTTCGCACTGCTCGACGCGGTGTCCGGCGAGGCCGCCGACACCCCGCGCGGCTTGCGGGATCGGGCGTTGCTGGAACTGCTGTACTCGACCGGCGCGCGTATCTCCGAGGCCGTCGGACTCGATGTGGACGACATCGACGCAGAATCGCGCTCGGTCGTCCTCCGAGGCAAGGGCAGCAAGGAACGCGTCGTTCCGATCGGCCGCCCGGCGATCGACGCTGTCGACGCATACCTGGTGCGTGGCCGGCCGTCGTTGATCTCGCGGAGTACTCCGGCGTTACTGCTCAACGTCCGCGGCGGCCGCCTGTCGCGTCAGAGCGCCTGGCAGGTCCTGCAGACCGCGGCCGAGCGCGCCGGGATCGGAGCCAGCGTCTCTCCTCACACGTTGCGACATTCCTTCGCGACGCATCTTCTCGACGGCGGCGCGGACGTGCGTGTGGTGCAGGAACTTCTGGGCCACGCCTCTGTGACCACGACGCAGATCTACACGCTGGTCACCGTCACGACGCTGCGCGAAGTGTGGGCCGAGGCGCATCCGCGCGCACGGTAGCGTGTCGCACGAAGCTTCCGCCCGTAGGCGGTAGCGTTCAGGCGAGAACCGGCAGTACGAGGTCAGGATGGAGGTCCAGTGGTGTCAGCGGCGCACGACGACGGAGCACTCTTCCGCACTCGTCAGCCCGAGCCGGACCGTTCGACTGCGACGGATCCGTCGGGCATCGGCCCGACCGGCCGCCCGTATCGCGACATCCCGGCCCCCCGACCGCTGACCACGCACGGACCCGCGACCGTGATCGCGATGTGCAACCAGAAGGGTGGGGTGGGCAAGACCACCTCGACCATCAACCTCGGAGCCTCGCTCGCGGAGTACGGCCGACGGGTCCTACTCGTCGACCTCGACCCCCAGGGCGCGCTGTCCGCGGGGCTGGGCGTCCCGCACCACGAGCTCGACCTGACCGTGCACAACCTCCTCGTCGAACCGCGCGTCGCGATCGACGATGTCCTGATGCGCACCCGCGTCGAGGGTATGGATCTGCTGCCCAGCAACATCGATCTGTCGGCCGCGGAGATCCAGCTGGTCACCGAGGTCGGTCGCGAACAGACGCTGGGGCGGGTGCTGCATCCGATCCTCGACCGCTACGACTACGTCCTGATCGACTGCCAGCCGTCGCTGGGTCTGTTGACCGTCAATGCCCTGGCGTGCGCCGATTCCGTCCTCATTCCGATGGAATGCGAATACTTCAGCCTCCGCGGTCTGGCGTTGCTCAACGACACCGTCGACAAGGTGCGCGATCGCCTCAACCCGCGTCTCACGCTCGAGGGCATCGTCGTGACGATGTTCGACGCTCGCACCCTGCATTCACGTGAGGTCATGAACCGGGTCGTCGAGGTCTTCGGCGACGTCGTGTTCGACACCGTCATCACCCGGACGGTTCGTTTCCCCGAGACCAGCGTCGCCGGCGAGCCGATCACCACGTGGGCGCCGAAGTCGGCCGGCGCGGATGCGTACCGTTCACTCGCCCGCGAGGTCATCCATCGGGACACCTCGCCTCAGCACATGCCGTCGCACAACTCGTCCCCCCAGAGTTGACCGATACAGAGTTGACCGATACAGAATTGACCGACACGACAACGACCCGAGTCGTGTCGTCCGACGCAGATGCGGTGGTGCCGGCGGGGTTCCGGGTACGGCTGACCAATTTCGAGGGCCCGTTCGACCTCCTGCTCACTCTCATCGGTCAGCACCGGCTCGACGTCACCGAGGTCGCTCTGCACGTGGTGACCGACGACTTCATCGCGTACACCCGCGAGATGGGGTCGGAGATGGGTCTGGATCAGACCACCGAATTCCTGGTCGTCGCCGCGACCCTGCTCGACCTCAAGGCTGCTCGGTTGCTGCCGTCCGGGGAAGTGGACGATGCGGAGGATCTCGCCCTTCTCGAGGTGCGCGATTTGCTGTTCGCCCGGTTGCTCCAGTACCGGGCCTACAAGCAGGTGGCCCAACTCTTCGGAGAACTCGAGAAGGCTGCACTGCGTCGGTATCCGCGGTCGGTGGCGCTCGAGGACGGATTCGCCGAGCTGCTTCCCGAAGTGCTGCTCGGCGTGGACCCGCGTCGATTCGCCGAGATCGCCGCCGCCGCGTTCCAGCCGCGCGAGATACCGACCGTCGGTCTGGACCATCTGCACGCATCGTCGGTGTCCGTCCCGGAGCACGCCCGCACCATTCTGGCGTTGCTCCGTGATCGCGGCGCCGGAGAGTGGGCGACCTTCGGTGATCTCGTGCTCGACTGCGAGGTCACGGTCGAGTACGTGGCACGATTCCTTGCCCTGCTCGAGCTGTACCGCGAGAAAGCGGTGGCGTTCGATCAACCCGAGGCGCTCGGTGATCTCCGGGTGACCTGGACGGGAGACGACGTCGGGCAGATGGACGTCGCCACGATGGAGGATTACGGATGAGCATCGAGCCGGACGACACGGCAGTCCAGTCCGACGAGCCGGACGAGGTGTCTGAGGTCGAGCTACGAGCAGCGTTGGAGTCGGTGCTCCTGGTGGTCGACAGTCCGGCATCGGTCTCACAACTGTCCTCCGCGCTCGGGTGTGACGAAGCCCGCATCGGCGCCGCCCTGGTCGAGATGGCCGCCGACTACACCGCCCGCGGAAGCGGCATCGACCTGCGCTTCGCCGGAGACGGATGGCGCTTCTACACGCGCGCGGAGTACGCGCCGTACGTCGAGCGACTGCTCCTGGACGGTGCCCGGTCGAAGCTGACGCGCGCGGCATTGGAAACCCTCGCCGTGATCGCCTATCGTCAACCGGTTACCCGCGCACGTGTGAGTGCAGTGCGCGGAGTGAATGTGGACGGCGTGATGCGGACTCTCCTCGCGAGAGGTCTCATCGCCGAAGCGGGTCCGGACCCGGATTCGGCGGCGACGCAGTACGTCACCACGGAAATGTTTCTCGAGCGGTTGGGGTTGGCGTCACTGTCCGACCTCCCCGAGCTTGCTCCGCTGCTTCCGGGCGTGGACATGATCGACGACATCGAAGGCAGCATGGACACCGATCCACGGGTCCTGCGCGCCGAGCGTCGACGAGAGAACACCGAGTCGAACTCGACCATCGAGTTCGGCACCGACAACACAGACGAATAGGTAACAACGTGAACGACTCCGCTCGCCGTGATGGCACACCGGACCGGGACGAGACTCCCGAGGGCTCGCCCGAACGTAAGAAGAAGCGTCCCAACAAGAAGGTCGCCGCCGCTGCGTACACCAAGCGCACGGAGGGCCGTAAGCCCGGCGGGAAGTCGGGATATCCCCGTCTGGCCCCCAAGAATTCCGCGGCCGCGAAGGCCGGCAAGAAGCCGAAGCCGGAGCGCAAGACGACCGCCGCTCCGACCATCAGCAACGCCAAGCCCGCCCGCCATCAGCACACCGACAACTCCCCGCGCCCGCATGTGGCGCCCGAGGACGGCGTGCGGTTGCAGAAGGTGCTCGCCCAGGCCGGGGTGGCCTCGCGCCGCGCGGCCGAGCAGCTGATCGACGAGGGTCGGGTCGAGGTGGACGGTCGCATCGTGCGCGAGCAGGGCGTCCGGGTCGATCCCGAGGTCGCCGTGGTGCGTGTCGACGGCACCCGCGTCGTCATCAAGGCCGACCTGGTCCACATCGCCCTGAACAAGCCGCGCGGATGGCAGTCCACGATGTCGGACGACCTCGGTCGACCGTGCATCGGCGACATCGTCTCCGAGCGGGTGCAAGCAGGTCAGCGTCTCTTCCACGTCGGACGCCTCGACGCCGACACCGAGGGACTGATCCTCCTCACCAACGACGGCGACCTGGCACACCGCCTGATGCACCCGTCGTTCGAGGTGTCCAAGACGTACCTCGCCACCGTGCAGGGTGTCCTCGACCGCGACGCAGGAAAGAAGCTGCGCTCCGGAGTCGAGCTCGACGACGGTCCCGCCAAGGTGGACTCCTACGCGGTGCTCGACGTCAACGAAGGCAAGACGCTGGTCAAGGTGGTCCTCCACGAGGGCCGCAAGCACATCGTCCGCCGGTTGTTCGACGAGGTGGGGTACCCGGTCAAGCGGCTGGTGCGCACCGACATCGGTGCCGTCGCCCTCGGTGATCAGCGACCGGGAACGCTGCGCGTCCTCGGCCGCGGCGAGGTCGGCAGCCTGTACGGGGCGGTGGGCCTGTGACCGCCGGCGATCGCCTGATCGTGGCGATGGACGGCCCGTCCGGTACCGGCAAGTCGTCGGTGTCGCGGATGCTCGCGTCCCGGCTGGACGCGTCGTACCTCGATACCGGAGCGATGTACCGGGCCGCGACCGTGTGGGTTCTGAAGAACGACGTCGATCCGTCCGACGCGGACGCCGTTGCCGCCGTCACCGACACTCTCGACCTGACCATCGGGACCGATCCGTCCGGTGAGAGTGTCCGGGTATCGGGGGAGGACGTCACGGGACCCATCCGTGGCGACGCCGTCACCGCGGCCGTCTCGGCCGTGTCGGCAGTACCCGCGGTGCGCGACAGACTCGTCGCCCTGCAGCGTGACATCGCGGAGTCCGCTGGGCGCATCGTCGTCGAGGGCCGAGACATCGGCACCGTCGTCCTGACCGACGCCCACATCAAGATCTATCTCACGGCGTCGGCGGAGACACGGGCCGCGCGACGCAACGACCAGAACGTCGCCGAAGGCCGTGGTGACGACTACGCCGCCGTCCTCGCCGACGTGCAGCGACGCGACCATGCCGACTCCACGCGCGTGATGTCGCCTCTGCGCCCCGCCGACGACGCGGTCACCGTCGATACCAGCGACCTGGGCAAGGACGCTGTCATCGACGAGCTCCTGCGCCTGGTCACCGAACTCCCGTCCGATGCCCCGGAAGGAGCACGATCATGAGCGACGACACCTTCGACACGACCCGGGTCTTCACGGCCGACGCCACCGAGGTCTTCGCATCCGACGGCATCTGGTCCGAGGAATCCGACTGGGAGGGCCTCGATTTCGACGACGACGGTGACGCCGAGGCCGAGATCGCCGTCCCGACACTGGCAGTGGTGGGACGGCCCAACGTCGGCAAATCGACGCTCGTGAACCGCATCATCGGCCGTCGTGAAGCGGTGGTCGAGGATGTGCCCGGCGTGACGCGTGACCGCGTCTCGTACGAGGCGAACTGGGCCGGACGCCGATTCATGGTGCAGGACACCGGTGGCTGGGAGCCGGACGCGAAGGGAATGCAGCAGTCCATCGCCCGTCAGGCCGAGATGGCCATGCAGACCGCCGACGCGATCCTGCTGGTGGTCGACGCCGTCGTCGGCGCCACCGCGACCGACGAGGCCGTGGCCCGCGTTCTGCGTCGATCGAAGACTCCGGTCATCCTCGTGGCCAACAAGGTCGACGACGAGCGGACCGAGTCCGAGGCCGCACTCCTGTGGTCCCTCGGCCTCGGAGAGCCCCGCCCGGTCAGCGCGACCCACGGCCGCGGTACCGGCGACCTGCTCGACGACGTCCTGGCGGTGTTGCCGGAGACACCTCGCGAAGGCACCGGTGTCGCCGGACCCCGTCGCGTCGCCCTGGTGGGCAAGCCGAACGTGGGTAAGTCCAGCTTGCTGAACAAGCTCACCGGCGACGAGCGGTCGGTCGTCCACGACGTCGCCGGCACGACCGTCGACCCCGTCGACTCACTGGTCGAACTGGGCGGAAAAGTGTGGCGCTTCGTCGACACCGCCGGCCTGCGCAAGCGCGTCAGTCACGCCAGCGGTGCGGAGTTCTACGCATCGCTGCGGACGAAGGGTGCGATCGACGCCGCGGAAGTCGCGATTCTGCTGCTCGATGCGTCCGAGGTGATCTCGGAGCAGGACCTGCGGGTGCTGTCGATGGTGGCCGATGCAGGTCGCGCCCTGGTGATCGCGTTCAACAAGTGGGACCTCGTCGACGACGATCGCCGCGGCCAGCTCGAGAAGGAGATCGACCGCGATCTCATGCGCGTGCCGTGGGCTCAGCGAGTGAACGTCTCGGCCAAGACCGGTCGCGCCGTCCAGAAGCTCGTTCCGGCACTCGAGACGTCCCTCGCGTCGTGGGACAAGCGCATCTCGACCGGACAGCTCAACTCGTGGCTGAAGGAAGTCGTCGCCGCCACACCGCCGCCGATGCGCGGCGGTCGCCTTCCCCGTGTCATGTTCGCGACGCAGGCGGGGACACGCCCGCCGACGTTCGTCCTGTTCACGACGGGCTTCCTCGAGGCGGGCTACCGACGATTCCTCGAGCGTCGCCTGCGTGAGGAGTTCAACTTCGACGGCAGTCCGGTGCGCATCTCGGTGCGTATCCGTGAGAAGCGGGACCGCAAGAAGAAGTAGGGGACTGCCCCGGTGGTGCTGCTGAGGCGATTGGCGTCCAGCGTCGCCACTGGGGTAGTGTTTCCTCGTTCCCTTCGGGGGATTGCGGGCTGTGGCGCAGCTTGGTAGCGCACCTGACTGGGGGTCAGGTGGTCGCAGGTTCAAATCCTGTCAGCCCGACAATGAATGGCCTCGGACACTGTCCGAGGCCATTTTTGTCTGTTCGTCGAGTGCGGTGCGTCGTCAGCTCCCGAACGGTGCTGCTGCGGGCGCGACGGGGTAGGCCGCGACGTTCATGGTCACGTCGCCGTTGCACGGGCCGCCGGTGATCGTGGTCGTCCAGGTTCCGGTGAAGGTTCCGTCGGGCTGCGGGGTGTAGTACGCCTCGGAATGCGCCGGCGCGTAGACCTTCTCGACCCCCTCGCCCATGTAGCAGTCCCACTGCCAGTCGTAGACGTGCACCCAGCTTGTCCCGTTCCAGGTGTAGACGGGCGGCTGGGGGAGGGTCGCATTCTTCGGTGCCGGTCCGCCCGTCACCACAGCGCTGCAGGTGCCGCCCAAGCACATCGATGTGAAGGTGTATGTGTCGGAGAAGTCCGGCTCACCCTGTCGCGCGGCGAGGCTGGTGCCGGTCTTGCTCGCGGCGGAACGCTCGAGCGAGTACCGGCCGTTCCAGGCGGGCTCCGCCGCACCTGCGGGAGCCGTGGCGACCAGGCCGCCACCGACGATCATCGACACTGCAGTCAGGGCGAGCATCGTGGTCCGTCGTCTCATGAGCGTCACGTTATCGCCTGTGATGCCTGATCCGTCGGGTTACGCCGTCGGCCGGTTGCGGGTCAGCGGATCCCCAGAATGGTGTCGAGAAGTGACGGCACCTGCGGCATCGGCACGATCGACGGGGCCGTGAGATCGAACGGAGCCAGTGCGGTCAGGACGTCGTCGCTCTGGTCCGCCGGTCCGCCGTAGGTGTTCGAGGCGACGGTCCATCCAGGGCCGATCGAGGCCGAGGCCACCACGCTGGAGCTGTCGTCGGCCCATCCCCACTTGGTGCCGGTGGCGCCCGGGAGCAGGCCGGTGCCCCAATTCTGGGCGGTTCCGTCCGCGGCTACCGGTTGTGCCGTCGTCATCCAACCGAGGACGGGGCTGGCCGGATCCGTGCGCTTCTTGGTGTCGAGGAAACGGACCGTGTCCGCAGTGCTGGTGTAGGAGTCACCCCAGAAACTTCCGCGTGAGGTGGACGTCAGGGCGTATTCGGCTGCTGCGGAATCGATGGCGCCCGGGTATTTCGCGTCGAGTTGCGATGCGGCCCAGTCGTCACTGGCCTGGATCATCCGTGCTGCCAGATCCCGGTCCTCCTGCGAGGAGTCACCGCGCCGCAGGGCGTAGTCCGCGATGTAGAGCTTGACCGTGGACAGGCCCGGACGCGCGTCGTTCTCGTTGGCCGTGCCCACATGGACACCGGTGGACGAGGTGTACGACAGCGAGGTGCGACTCGGGACTGCGTCGAGATCTCCGGGGCCGAGCAGCGGAGCCGCCTGTGCGGGTGATGCCACGGCCAGGAGTGCAGCCATGCCCACGAGCGGTACGGCAAGCCGCCGCAGGTGTCGTCCTCGTCGTGTCGTGCTGCGGCCGCTCATCGCC
Organism: Rhodococcus sp. MEB064; assembly: GCF_000834565.1. Taxonomy (NCBI): domain Bacteria; kingdom Bacillati; phylum Actinomycetota; class Actinomycetes; order Mycobacteriales; family Nocardiaceae; genus Rhodococcus; species Rhodococcus sp. MEB064. Next base: position 40,845 of record NZ_JXQS01000011.1, on the reverse strand, counting down.
ATGCCCCTTGCATCCCCGTGCCGTCGACGGACGACTGTTCACCCGTGAATCTATGGGTCCGCGAACACTTGTCGCGTCTCGCCGATCGGTGTCGTGTTCGTTATCACACATGGTTCGGAGCCGGAGATGTCTCCGATGACCGATCTCGCTGAGAAGAATCTGTGACTACTCGGCGTGTTCACCGAAGCGACATCGAGTTGTCGGTGGGATGGGCGATACTTTCCGACGTGACGCGCACTCCCTTTCCCGCTGCCTCCCGGTCGACGACGCCCGGCGCAGCAACGATGTCGTCCGATCCGACTGCTCCGTCGGACGACGATCTCGCCATGATCGCTTTTCTCCGGCGCTGGTACGTCTACGGCGGCGGCCGAGCCGAGGACATCCTCGTCGAGTTCGGCATCGCCCCTGTCGACTACTTCGGCAGGGTCCGTACCTTGCTCGAGACCGGCAGTCCGGTGACCGACCGCACGGTGTCGGACGCAATGCTGGCCGTGTGCCGCAAGCGACTCTGGTTGGGCCAGTAGAGAATCAACGAACCTCGAGCGTGTCGGCCGTCTGACGGGCGAACCATGCTTCCCATCGGTCGCCGGTCCACGACCGCTCGCCGGTCAGTCTGAGCCACACCGACCGGGACGCCAGGATCCACAACGCGTCGGTCATGTGATCGGCCGGTGGAACTCCGAGCACCAATCCGCCGGCCCACCGCACCTCGTCCCATCGTGTGCGCTCACGTTCGGCCAGGCGCGTGGCGGCAACCGGATCCATCACGGCTGCCTCGTCGAGGACGTGTTGGATCGCGGCCGACCTCTCGTGAGCTCCGCGCAGCCATCGGGCCGCCGCTGCGACGCGTGTCGTCGGATCGCCGTCGGCCATGGCGCGATATTCCGGGAGTTCCCGCACGGCGACGTATCGACCGTCGGACAGTGCAGCGTCGATGCAGGCGTCGAGAAGCGCCAGTTTGCCCTCGAAGCCGGCGTAGACGGTCTGTCGAGTGAGCCCGGCGGCGGACGCGACGTCGGCCATGGTGGTCCCGGCCCACCCGCGTCGGAGGAACGAGTCGGTGGCTGCTGCGACGACGGCGTCGCGACTGGCCCGCGCACGCTCGGCGCGCACGTCTGACGTGTAGGTCCTCGGCATCGATCAAGTGTAGACAGATTTGATCTTACGCTGTGTAATGTGAATTCTGCCGACGGAAGGATTCGCATGACACGCACGATGGATGTCGACACCGATCTCGGGCGGCTTCACGTCACGATCGCCGGGGACGGGCCACCACTTCTCGCATGGCACAGCCTCTTCGTGGATTCGACCAGCTGGAATCGTGTGCTTCCCGCTCTCACCGGTGAACGGACCGTGTTCATGATCGATGCGCCGGGGTGCGGGGGTAGCGAGTCCGTCCGTGAGCCGACAACCATCGAAGCGTGCGCCGCAGCGGCGGCGCGGGTCGTCGAGGAGGTCACCGGACGCGTCGGAGTGCCGTCGGTCGACTGGATCGGCAACGCGTGGGGTGGGCACGTGGGAATGGTGGTCGCCGCGACGATGCCGGAGTCCGTGCGCAGCCTCGTCGCGATCAGCTCCCCGACCCATCCGCTCGGCCCCGATCTCCGCCGGAAGATATCCGTACTGCTTCCCCTCTACCGACTGATAGGCCCGCGCGGTCCCGTGCGCTCCGCCATCGAGGACACCCTCTTCACCGAGGCGACGAGGGCGTCCGACCCGGAAGCGATCGACCTCTACCGCGCAGCTGTGCGGCGTGCCGGTCGGGGAAACGTGATCACCTCGGTGCGTACGGCCGCGATGAATCGCACGGACCTGTCCGCCGCCGCACGCAGCATCGCGTGCCCCGTGTTGTTCCTGACGACGGACGACCGCGGGGAGTGGACTCCGGACGAGGCTCTGGCCGTAGCCCGGACGATGGTCGATGCCAGGGAGGTGACGATCGCCGGGTCGAGGGTGCTGCCGGCCGTCGAGCAACCGGCGGCGGTCGCCGATGCCGTCCTCCACTTCTGGAAGACGACACCGGCGGTTCGACGAGATGCTGATCAGCTGAGGTGATGGACCTCCTGCAGGCCGTACACGGGGGTGTCCAGTCCCTCGTACCGTGCCTTCAATTGGAGGCCGAGGTAGAGGGAGTAGTGCCGGGACTGATGCAGGTTCCCACCGTGGAACCACAGGTTCTCCTGCTGGGTCGGCTTCCACATGTTGCGCTGCTCGCCCTCCCACGGGCCGGGGTCCTTGGTGGTGTCGGAACCGAGGCCCCAGCATTTGCCCACCTTGTCGGCCGTCTCCCGGTCCACCAGGTCGGCCACCCAGCCGTTCATCGATCCGTAGCCCGTGGCGTAGACGACCAGGTCGGCCTCGAGTTCCGTCCCGTCGGACAGCACCACCGCGTACTCCGTGAGGTGATCGACCTGTCCGCTGACGAGGTGGATGCTGCCGTCCGCCACCAGCTCCGAGGCACCGACATCGATGTAGTAGCCGGAGCCGCGCCGCAGGTACTTCATGAAGAGTCCGGAGCCGTCGTCCCCGAAGTCGTGCTGGAAGCCGGCCTTCTCGAGGCGGTCGTAGAAGTCCTTGTCCTTCTCCGCGATCTGCTGATACACCGGGATCTGGAACTCGTGCATGATCCGGTAGGGAAGTGACGCGAAGGTCAGATCCGCCTTTTGCGTGGTCATTCCGGACTCGACGGCGCGCTCGGAGTACAGGTCACCGAGAGCGATCTCGCACAGCGAATCGGATTTGACGATGTGCGTGGACGATCGCTGGAGCATCGTCACGTCGGCGCCCGTCTCGTACAACGCCTTGCAGATGTCGTGCGCCGAGTTGTTGGATCCCACCACGACGACCTTCTTGCCGACGTAGGCGTCGGGGCCGGGGTGCTGACTGGAGTGATGCTGTTCGCCCTGGAAGACGTCCATGCCGGGGAAGTTCGGAATATTGGCCTTACCGGACATGCCGGTCGCCATCACCAACTGCTTCGGTCGCAGCGTCACCTCCTCGCCGTCGCGATCGACCACGACGGTCCACTCGCCGGCCGTCTCGTCGAAGGTCGCCGATACCGCCGTGGTCTTGGTCCAGTACGGGACCTCCATGACCTTGGTGTACATCTCGAGCCAGTCGCCGATCTTGTCCTTCGGCGCGAACACGGGCCAGTTGTCCGGAAACGGCAGGTAGGGGAGGTGGTCGTACCAGACCGGATCGTGCAGACACAGCGACTTGTATCGGCCCCGCCACTGGTCACCGGGCCGCTCGCCGCGGTCGACGACGATGGCGGGAACGCCCATCTGACGCAAACGCGCGCCGAGAGCGATGCCGCCCTGACCGCCGCCGACGATCAGGGCGTAGGGCTGGATGCCGTATCCCAGGTCCTTCTCCTCGGCCTCGCGTCGCTCGGCCCAGGTCTTCGTCTCCGTGTTCGATCCGTGCACGGCACCCATCGGTCGCGAGTGCCCTCGCGGTTCCTCGTACCCCTTGAGTTCCTGCATCGTCGTGAGCAGCGTCCACCCGAGGGCCGTGCCGGTGTCGGCGTCCTCGCGAAGACGTAGATGGCCCTTACCGCGCGCAGCCGCCGTCTCGAACTCGATCCAGGCGGAGATGACGCCGTCGGCCTCGTCCGGGGCCTCGGTGGTGTGGAAGCCGCGCGGGTCGACATCGTCCAGTCGAGCCGTCAGCATGTCCGCGATGCCGTCGCGTCCCTCGACGGTCTTCAGGTTCCAGGTGAACGTCACGAGGTCTCGCCAGAAGCTGTCGACGGCGAACATCGCGGCGACGCGGTCGACATCGCGTGCTGCGAGCGCTTCTTCGAAGTCGGCCAGCCATGTATCCACTCGCTCCTGCGGTGTGGTCTGCGTGGGTGGCTCGAGGGTCTGGGTCATGAAAACTCCGATTTCCGTGCGTTGAGCTGTGGTCGTACCGGTGTGATGCACAGCACACGCCACGCGGCGGCCGGGAGGAAGAGTTGCAGCGGGTTGCAGTGGCGGGCGAGTGGCACGTGCAACCGACTGCAACCCTGTCCTGCTGTGCCGCGTGTCACATAGAACGGTGACCACGGCCGTCGCTGGGACGGCTGGTGAGGAGTCGAACGATGCGCGCAGCGGTGTACCACGGGCCCGGCAAGGTGGAGATCGCCGATGTCCCGGAGCCCCATCCGGGACCGGATCAGGTGAAGATCGCCGTCGGTGCCAACGGCATCTGCGGTACCGACCTGCACGAGTACTACGCCGGTCCGATCTTCATTCCCACCGAGCCGCACGCCCTGACCGGTCAGCAGATGCCGCTGATTCTCGGACACGAGTTCTCCGGCACCATCATCGAGCTCGGCGCGGGAGTAACGGGGTGGTCGATCGGCGACCGCGTCGCCATCGAACCGCTGTACCGCTGCGGGCACTGTGGTCCGTGTCGAGCCGGCAACTACAACGTGTGCCAGTCGATCGGCTTCCACGGACTGATGTCCGACGGCGGTATGGCCGAATACACGGTGGTGCCGACCGACATGCTGCACGCGCTGCCGGACTCGGTGTCCCTCGATCTGGGTGCGCTGGTGGAGCCGATGTCGGTGGCGTACCACGCAGCGACTCTGGGTGAGGTGCGCGAAGGCGACACCGCGATGGTGTTCGGGGCGGGACCGATCGGCATCGGGCTCTGGTTCGCGCTGCGCGGCAAGGGGCTCGACGACATCCTCGTGGTGGAGCCGTCCGCGACCCGGCGGGCGGCGATCGAGGCGCTCGGTGCACGCACTCTCGACCCCACGTCCGTCGACGTCCCCGCGCTGGTGGCCGACGAGACGGACGGGCGCGGTGCCGACGCCGTGTACGACGCGGCCGGTGTCGCGCCGGCGGTGGCGACCGCGCTGGCGTGCGTCGGGTCCCGCAAGCCGATGGTCAGCGTGGCCATCTACGAGAAGCCGCTCACCACACCGCTTCTCGACCTGGTGATGAAGGAGGCCCGCATCCAGGGGTCGCTCTGCTACACCTCCGCCGACTACGACGCCGTCATCGCTCTGATGGCCGACGGCGTGTACGACCCCACCGGGTGGGTGTCGCGCATCGGGATGGACGCGGTGATCGACGACGGCTTCGAGGCACTGCACGCCGGCACGAAGATGAAGGTCCTCGTCGATCCGTCGCTCTGACCTCCGTCCCCGACACCCACCATCACACGAGAAGGAGACACGCATGAGCATCGACGGACAGGTCGCACTCGTCACCGGCGCAGGACAGGGGATCGGGAGGGGAATTGCCCTACGACTCGCACGGGACGGCGCGGACGTCGCCCTCGTCGACGTGCGCGACGACGGCATCGGCCGGGTCGCCGACGAGGTGCGGGAGCTCGGTCGCGCAGCCACGACGATCGTCGCCGACGTCAGCGATCGCCGTCAGGTGTTCGACGCCGTCGACCGGGCCGCCTCGGAGCTGGGAGGTCTCGACATCGTCGTCAACAATGCCGGGATCGCACTCGTCGGCCCGCTGTCCGAGGCTACGCCGGAGGAGGTCGGCCGGATCTTGTCGATCAACGTCGAGGGTGTGCTGTGGGGTATCCAGGCGGCCGCCGCGAAGTTCGTCGAGCTCGGTCGGCCCGGCCGCATCATCAACGCGTCGTCCATCGCGGGGCACGACGGGTTCGAGATGCTCGGTGTGTACAGCGCCACCAAGTTCGCCGTGCGCGGTCTCACGCAGGCCGCCGCCAAGGAGTACGCCTCCGCCGGGATCACCGTGAACGCCTACTGCCCGGGTGTGGTCGGCACGGACATGTGGGTCACCATCGACAAGCGGTTCGCCGAACTGACGGGCGCGGAGGAGGGCGCGACCTACGAGAAGTTCGTGGGCGGTATCGCGTTGGGCCGTGCCGAGACTCCCGACGACGTCGCGGGATACGTCTCCTACCTTGCAGGACCGGACGCGACGTACATGACCGGTCAAGCTGGTCTCATCGACGGTGGACTCGTCTACCGATGACCGATCGGAGAAGACCCGGGGATGACGCCATATGTGATGTGGAGCACAATCGGTGTCGATGACTCGAACCTCCGAACCCGAGCCCGCCGTCGCGGCGGGCGAGGACCCGCGTCGATACGCCCAGTTGCTGACCCGCGTCTACGACGCGACGATGTCCGGCACACGCGCACCGGCCCGCCCCCGCGACGTCATCGGAGACTCCTGGCAGCGGGTCATGGATCTGGGCGTCGATCCCGAGAACGACGGACCGGCCGCGGCGGTCGATGCATCTGCACTGGAACAGATGCGTCGTGAATCCGGGTTGGTCGACATCCTTCCCGACCTGACCGGAAGTCTCCGGTCCGTACTTCAGGACTCCGACAACCTGCTGGTCGTCGCCGATCGGCTCGGCCGAGTCCTGTGGCGCAGCGGTTCGCCCGCGGTGCTCGACCGTGCGGACCGGTTGGGATTCGTCGACGGTGCCGACTGGTCGGAGGACAGTGTCGGAACCAATGCCATCGGCACCGCGCTGGTCTCGCGTTCGGCCGTGCAGATCTTCTCCGCGGAGCATTTCGTCCGCTCCCACCACGCGTGGACGTGTGCGAGTTCTCCGATCAAGGATCCGCGGACGGGACGGGTGCTGGGCCTCGTCGATGTCAGCGGACCCGCCGCGTCGGTCCATCCCACGACGCTCGCGCTCATCGACGCCGTGTCACGCCTCGCGGAATCGCAGCTACGAGAGCAGCACCGACTGACACTCGACAGCCTCCGCTCCGTCGCGGCGCCGATGTTGGCCGGCACCGGCCGCCCCGCGTTGGCCGTGGACAACCACGGGTGGGTGGCCGCACTGGCTGCGGTGCCGATCTGCAACCGGGTCGCGCTGCCCGACGACCTCACTGCCGGCCGAGCGTGGGTCCCCACCCTGGGCGTGTGCGACATCGAGCCGCTCCCGGGCGGGTGGATGGTGCGGCCGTCGAGCTCGGGGGAGGACGTGATCACCGGAACCGACGCCACACCGACGACGGTGCGTATCGACGTGTCGGACCCGCGGCAGACCGTCGTGGAGGTTCGCGGCGAACTGGGGCGGTGGTCGTACCGTCCCAGCCCACGGCACGCCGAGATCCTGTTCCTGCTCGCCGTCCACCGCGGAGGCCGCACCGCTGCGGAACTGGCTACCGACCTCTTCGGCGACCACGGCCGTTCCATTACGGTCCGTGCCGAGATGTCTCGACTCCGGAAGACGTTCGCCGGGTTGGTCTCGACGCAGCCGTATCGAGTGGACGACTCGGCGGCGATCGAACTCACGCTGCCCGACGACAGGTCGAGAATCCTCCCGTTCTCGGAAGCGCCGGCGGTGCGCGCCTTCCGTGTGCAGCCCTGACGGGTCTCGCTACTCTCGGTCGATGGACACACGGCTCGAACGTGCGGAGATCACCAGGGCGCTCGGCGCATTCGACGCACGCGTGATCGAAGGCGGCGACGAACGACGCGCCTCGGTGGCGGTCGCCATCGGCGGAACGCCGGGCTCGCGGCACATGGTGCTGACCAAACGGCCCTCCCGGATGCGCGCGCATCCGGGACAGTTCGCCTTGCCGGGAGGTCGTGTCGACGACGGTGAATCACCGGCCGAGGCCGCTCTGCGCGAACTCGATGAAGAAGTCGGCGTCCGGGTGGGAGCGGAGCAGATTCTGGGCACGCTCGACGACTACCGCACACGGTCCGGGTACGTGATCCGCCCGTTCGTCGTGTGGATCGCCGATGTCTCCGGCGAGTTGACGCCCAACCCGGACGAGGTCGAGTTCCTGTATCGCGTGTCCGCCGACGAACTAGACGTGGACGCCCGCTTCGTCGACATCCCGGAATCGCCACGGCCGGTGGTCCAATGGCCGTTCCGCACCACCCTTGTCCACGCTCCGACCGGCGCCGTCGTCCATCAGTTCCGGGAGGTCGTCCTCGGTGGCCGGAGCACTCGGGTACACGACTACGAGCAGCCGGTGTTCGCGTGGCGGTAGGCCCCGTTCCGGCGGTGAGGTGTGGAAAGCTCGGAGCATGACCGATCCGGTGTCCGACACCGCACGACACGTGATCGCCGACGTGGCGCACGATCGCATCGTCACGGTGCCGAACGCCCTCAGTCTCGTCCGGCTGATCGGCGTGCCGGTGTTCCTGTGGCTGCTGCTCGTCGAGCACGCCTACGGGTGGGCTCTGGTGCTGCTGTTGGTCAGCGGTGCGACCGACTGGTTGGACGGCAAGCTGGCGAGACTGCTCGATCAGTCCTCCGCGCTCGGTGCGCTCCTCGACCCGTTCGTCGACCGCCTCTATGTCGTGACGACGCTGGTGGGGTTCGTCATCGCCGGGATCCTCCCGTGGTGGGTGGCCCTCGTGCTGATCGGACGCGACGCGATCCTGGCGGCGACACTCCTGCTCTATCGACGTCGAGGTCTGGCGCCACCAGAGGTCATCTACCTCGGTAAGGCCGCCACCTTCGTCCTGATGAGCGCACTGCCGTTCCTCCTCGCGGCGCGCGTCGACTGGTCCGGCGCCGACATCATCGAGGTTCCGGCGCTGGCGCTGCTGGTGTGGGGGACCGCACTGTACGTCTGGACGGGGGCGCTCTATCTCGCGCTCGCCCTGGGGCCCGTACGACGGCTGCCGCTCGTCGGACGGTGACTCCCGCCTTGCGGACGGGGAAAGGACGCCAATACGCTCTGCGCAGAGCGTTTCTCGTCAGGACACATCGTTTCTGCCACTCCCACGACGTGTGGGCCGCTCGTGACGAAAGGACCCGGTTCACGTGAGCCAGACCGACATTCCCACCGAGTTGCGGTACACCGCCGAGCACGAGTGGATCCAGCGGACCGGCCCGACGACGGTGCGCGTCGGTGTCACCGACTTCGCGCAGTCCCAGCTGGGCGACGTCGTGTTCGTCCAGTTGCCCACCGAGGACGACGCGGTGTCCGCGGGGGAGTCCCTCGGCGAGGTCGAGTCCACCAAGAGCGTGTCGGACATCTATGCCCCGCTGTCCGCCAAAGTGGTTGCGGTGAACGGGGAGTTGGACGGTGACCCCGAACTGGTCAACTCCGACCCCTACGGCGCCGGATGGCTCGTCGACCTGTCGGTGGACTCCGAATCCGAACTCGACGACGCCCTCGAGTCCATGTTGGACGCCGAGGGATACGCGTCGATCACATCCACATAACAGCGGGGCAGGACGGCCGCGTAAGCGTGCCCACCGGGGCCGGTCCGCAAGGTACGGTCGGTAAGGTCCTCACGTGGTTCGCGCGGCACCCCGGTCGGGGAACCGCAGAACCGTCAGACAAGCGTGACAAGAGAATGTGCTGAATCGTCCCGTGGGTGAGGGGCGGTCAGATCGAGGAGGAGAAACGTGAGCGATAACGGCAACGACGGCGTGTACGGAGAATCCCCCGCGGAGACCACATCGGTCTTCCGAGCGGATTTCCTGAACGAGATCGACTCCGCAGCAGCGCCCCAGGGATCGTCCGAAGCACCGGTGTCCGGTGTCGAGGGCCTGCCTGTCGGTTCCGCCCTGCTGGTGGTCAAGCGCGGTCCCAACGCCGGGTCCCGTTTCCTGCTCGACCAGCCCACGACGTCCGCGGGACGCCACCCCGACAGCGACATCTTCCTCGACGACGTCACGGTCAGCCGTCGCCACGCGGAGTTCCGTCAGGACGACGAGGATTTCCAGGTCGTCGACGTCGGCAGCCTGAACGGCACGTACGTCAATCGTGAACCGGTCGACTCGGCCGTCCTCGCCAACGGCGACGAGGTGCAGATCGGCAAGTTCCGTCTCGTCTTCCTCACCGGCCCCAAGGGCCAGGCTGCAGGCGGACAGCTCGGCGAGACGTCTGCCGGCGCAGGTAGCTGATGACGGCTGTCGGGCAACAGTCCGGTGGTGGCATGTCGATCGGGTCCGTACTCGATCGACTGCGCCCCGACTTCCCCGACGTCACCATTTCGAAGATCCGTTTTCTCGAGGCCGAGGGACTGATCTCCCCGGAACGAACGGCGTCGGGTTACCGCAGGTTCTCCATCGAGGACTGCGAGCGGTTGCGGTACGTACTCACGGCTCAACGTGATCACTACCTTCCGCTCAAGGTGATCAAGGAGCAGCTCGACGCTCTGGACAGTCGGGCGACCGTCGCGGTGGTGGACGGTACGTCCGCACCGAGGAGTCCCCGCATCCTGGCGTTGGCACCCGGCAGCGTGTCGCCGACGGAGTTCCTGGGGGAACGACGTGTCCGGATGAGCAGGGACGACCTGCTCACCCGCACGGGCGTCGAGGAGAGCTTCCTGCTCGAACTACAGAAGAGCGGACTCCTCACGGCCGGGCCCGCCGGCTTCTACGACGAGGAAGCGGTGGTCCTCGTGTCCACCGCGGCGTCGATGGCGCAGTACGGGCTCGAGGTCCGTCATCTGCGCGCGTTCAAGCTCGCCGCGGACAGGGAGGCGACCCTGCTGGCTCAGGTGGCAGGGCCCGTGGCCTTGGGCCGCGACGCGGGTGCCCGGGATCGCGCCGAAGAGTTGATCCGTGAACTCGCGGCTCTTTCGCTGTCGCTGCACACCTCGTTGGTCAAGTCCGCGGTCCACGGAATACTGGACAAGTAACTCCGGTCCACCGCACGGTCCGTCGCCGGATCGTTTGTCGGATCGGTCGTCGGCGGTGCGGTCGATACACTGGAGTAGACGTCCGCGAGTCTGGTAAATCACGGTCGAGACACAGCAGCTGGGAGGCGGCGCAATGGGTGAGATGCGCGTGATCGGTATCCGGGTGGAGCAGCCGCAGAATCAGCCGGTCCTTCTGTTGCGGGAGTCGGATGGTGAACGCTACCTGCCGATTTGGATCGGTCAGACCGAAGCCACGGCCATCGCGTTGGAGCAGCAGGGTGTCCAACCCCCTCGTCCTCTGACGCACGATCTGATCGGTGACATCGTCACCGCTCTCGGTCGATCCCTGAAGGAAGTACGCATCGTCGACCTTCAGGAGGGCACCTTCTACGCGGACCTCGTGTTCGACCAGAACGTGCGGGTGTCAGCGCGCCCGTCGGACTCCATCGCGATCGCTCTGCGGGCCGGGGTTCCGATCTACGCGGAAGAGCCGGTTCTGGCCGAGGCCGGGCTCGTCATGCCGGACGAGCGCGAGGACGAGGTCGAGAAGTTCAAGGAATTCCTGGACACCATCTCGCCGGACGACTTCAAGGCGAGCGGCGGTTCATAACGATCGAGTCTCACCCTTGAGTTGAGGTTGAGGCTTACCGCGTGGCGCGTTGAATTCGCCCGAGTCTGTCCATAGCGTTCGGGTCGATGAAGGACGTGTCGTTCTTCTCGACGGGGGCGTATTCTCGACCTCGCCGTACGCCACGGACGTCGTCGTCGCACTCACCGATCTGGGGAGTACGACCACAGTCGTCCGAGAGGGAGAAAAGCACGTGGCAGATCAGCCGCAGGAGCCGGAGCAGACGAACCTGCCGGCATCGAACGACGTGGACGAGGCCCAGCCAGGTCTGTTCCCCGACGATTCGGTTCCGGACGAGTTGGTCGGCTACCGGGTTCCCAGTGCGTGCCAGATCGCCGGCATCACCTACCGCCAGCTGGACTACTGGGCGCGGACCGGGTTGGTCGTACCGTCCATTCGTGGTGCTGCCGGTTCCGGTAGTCAGCGTCTCTACTCGTTCAAGGACATTCTCGTCCTGAAGATCGTCAAGCGGCTCCTGGACACCGGTATCTCGCTGCAGAACATCCGCGTGGCCGTCGACCATCTGCGCCGACGCGGCGTCGCCGATCTGGCCCGCATCACGCTGTTCTCCGACGGCACCACGGTCTACGAATGCACCTCTGCCGAGGAGGTCGTCGATCTCCTGCAGGGCGGTCAGGGCGTCTTCGGTATCGCCGTCAGCGGTGCGATGCGCGAGCTCACCGGTGCAATCGCCGACTTCCCGGCCGAGCGCGCCGACGGTGGCGAGGCCCAGCCGACCCCCGAGGACGAGCTGGCGTCACGCCGCAAGAACCGCGCGAGCCGCAAGACCGGCTGACCGCCCGCACGCTACTTCCGGCGCCGGTCACATATACTCGACTCTGCGTCGACGCCGCACGGGAGAGCTTCGACCGGACACGTTCTTTCACCGAACGAGCCCGGGCGAGCGCCGAAGGAGCAGCACCTCTCCGTCAATCTCTCAGGCACCCGGACCGTGCGGGCTCCGACGCCTCTGGAAAGTGGTGGAACCGACCACCCGCCCACGGGGAAAGGCGCCGCTCGCGGTGACCGAATCTCTCAGGCGCCCCGCTGCGGCAGGGCATCACGACAGAGGGAGAGGGGCGCCTCTCCCTGCGTGTGGGGCGTGCACCTCGCCACCACCCCGGGAGTACACGTGACCGCCGAACCTCGCACACCCGAACTCCGCACGTTCGTCGACCGGCACATCGGTCCCGACGCCGACCAGACCGCACGTCTGCTCGATGTCATCGGGGTGTCGAGTCTGGACGACCTTGCGGCTGCCGCCGTTCCGGCCGACATCCTCGATGCAACGACCGACGGTATCGCCGCCGGGCTCGACGCTCTGCCGACTCCGGTGTCGGAGCACGAGGCGCTCGCCGAACTGGCTGCGCTCGCCGCGAGCAACACCGTCGCGACGTCCATGATCGGGCAGGGATACAGCGACACGCTGACGCCGCCGGTGCTGGTCCGCAACATTCTCGAGAACCCGGCCTGGTACACCGCGTACACGCCGTACCAGCCCGAGATCAGCCAGGGCCGACTCGAAGCCCTGCTCAACTTCCAGACGATGGTGTCCGACCTGACCGGGATGGACATCGCCAACTCCTCCATGCTCGACGAGGGCACCGCCGCGGCCGAGGCGATGACGCTGCTCCGCCGCGCGGGCAAGTCGAAGTCCCCGCGCCTGGTGCTGGACACGGACCTGTTCCCGCAGACGCGCGCCGTGATCGCGACGCGCGCGGAGCCGCTCGGTATCGACCTGGTCGACGCCGATCTCGCCGAGGGTCTGCCGGACGGTGACTTCTTCGGCGTCATCTCGCAGACTCCGGGAGCGTCCGGACGTATCGTCGATCTGACGTCCGTGATCGCCGACGCGCACGAGCGTGGTGCCCTGGTCGCCGTCGGAGCCGACCTGCTCGCCGCCACCCTGATCACCTCACCGGGTGAACAGGGTGCAGACGCCTGCTTCGGCACCTCGCAGCGCTTCGGCGTCCCGATGGGGTACGGCGGACCGCACGCCGGCTACCTGGCCGTGCGTACCGCTCACGCCCGTCAGCTTCCCGGCCGCCTCGTCGGAGTCTCCGTCGACGCCGACGGTGCCCCCGCCTACCGCCTCGCCCTGCAGACCCGCGAGCAGCACATCCGCCGCGAGAAGGCGACGTCGAACATCTGCACCGCACAGGTGCTGTTGGCCGTGGTCGCCGCGATGTACGGCAGCTACCACGGCGCCGACGGACTGACCTCGATCGCACGCCGCGTCGCCGGCCACGCAGCCTCGCTGGGCGCCGCGTTGACCGCCGGTGGCGTCACCGTCGTGCACGCGCACTACTTCGATACGGTGCTGGCCCACGTTCCCGGGCGCGCGGCCTCCGTCGTCGCCTCTGCCAAGTCCGGTGCGGCGATCAACCTGCGTTTCGTCGACGACGACCACGTCGGTATCTCGTGCGACGAGGCGACCGTCGACGCGCACATCGACGCCGTGCTGTACGCCTTCGGGGTGACGGCACCTGCCGAGCCCGCGGAGCCCGCGATTTCCGCGGTGTCGACGCGTACCACGGAATTCATGACGCACCCGGCCTTCACGCGCTACCGCACCGAGACGGCGATGCTCCGGTACCTGCGGGCGTTGTCCGACAAGGACATCGCGCTGGACCGCAGCATGATCCCGCTGGGTTCCTGCACCATGAAGTTGAACGCGACGGCCGAGATGGAGCCCATCACCTGGCCGGGCTTCAACGGGGTGCACCCATTCGCTCCCGCGGACGATGCGCCGGGCATGGCGCGGATCATCTCCGATCTGGAGGAGTGGCTGGTCGCCGTCACGGGGTACGACGCGGTCTCCCTGCAACCGAACGCCGGCAGCCAGGGTGAGTACGCAGGACTGCTCGCCATCCGCAACTACCACCGCAGCCGGGGCGACGACGGACGGACGATCTGCCTGATCCCGTCCAGCGCACACGGGACCAACGCGGCGTCCGCCGTGATGGCAGGAATGAAGGTCGTCGTCGTCGCCTGTCGGGTGAACGGGGATGTCGATGTCGACGACCTCCGCGCCAAGGTGGAGCAGCACGCCGCGTCCCTCGCGGCGATCATGATCACCTACCCGTCCACCCACGGCGTGTTCGAGCACGAGATCGGCGACATCTGCGCCGCGGTGCACGACGCCGGTGGTCAGGTCTACGTCGACGGAGCCAACCTCAACGCGCTGGTGGGTGTCGCACGTCCGGGTCGTTTCGGCGGCGACGTGAGTCACCTCAACCTGCACAAGACGTTCTGCATCCCGCACGGCGGTGGAGGTCCCGGAGTCGGTCCGATCGGTGTGCGGTCGCACCTCACGCCGTTCCTGCCGGGTCACCCGTTCGTCGAGGGTCTCGGCGAGACGGGCGCGATCTCCGCAGCTCCCTACGGGTCCGCCTCCATCCTCCCGATCACGTGGGCGTACATCCGGATGATGGGTGCTGCCGGCCTGCGCCGCGCGACGCTCACGGCCATCGCGTCGGCCAACTACATCGCGCGTCGACTCGACGAGTACTTCCCCGTGCTCTACACCGGTGACCGCTCGATGGTGGCGCACGAGTGCATCCTGGATCTGCGGCCGATCACCAAACGCACGGGCGTCACGGTCGACGACGTCGCGAAGCGGTTGGCGGACTACGGGTTCCACGCCCCGACGATGAGCTTCCCGGTGTCGGGAACCTTGATGATCGAGCCGACGGAAAGCGAGAACCTCGACGAGATCGATGCTTTCGTGGACGCGATGATCTCCATCCGCGCCGAGATCGAACGCGTCGCGTCGGGTGAGTGGACCGTGGACGACAATCCGCTCCGGGGCGCACCACACACCGCGCACTGCCTGGTCACCGAGTGGAACCACGCGTACTCCCGCGAAATTGCCGTCTACCCGGCGGGAACGTCTCGGCCGAAGGTGTGGCCGTCCGTGCGTCGCATCGACGGTGCACACGGCGACCGCAACCTCGTCTGCTCGTGCCCGCCGATCGAAGCCTTCGCCTGACCGTCGGGTCCGACCGTCAGCGCGCCGTCCGAAGCTCCAGCACGGAGATCTCGGGCGGCGCGCCGATGCGCACCGGAGGACCCCACGCGCCGGCGCCGCGCGTGGTGAACAGGGTGGTCCTTCCCACCGTGTCCAGCCCCTCGACCGACGGTTGCTGCAGCGGAACGAGATACACGATCGGCCAGATCTGACCGCCGTGCGTGTGCCCGGACACCTGCATGTCCACCCCGAGGTCCGACGCCTCGACAGCCTGCTTCGGCTGGTGCGCGACCAGTAACTGGAAATCGTCGGGGTCCGTGCCCTCGAGCGCCGAGGCCAGATCGGGTTCGTACGGTTCGGGTGCGGTGAGGTCCTCGATACCGACCAGGTCGATCGAGTCCACACCTCGATCCAGTGACAGTGTCTCGTTGCGGAGCACGGTCAGTCCCAGCGAGTCGTACAGGTCCAACCAGGCGCCTCCGTCACCGGCATAGAACTCGTGGTTCCCACTGGTGACGACGACGCCCTGCGGAGCCGACAGCTGGCTCAGCGGCTCGAGCGACGGCCCCACCAGGTCGACGGTGCCGTCGACGAGATCGCCGGCGACGATGATCAGATCGGGCTTCTCCGCCATCAACGAGTCGACGACACCCTGGACGAACGCGCGCCCTCGCGCCGGACCAACATGCAGATCGGAGACGAGCCCTACGCGCATCCCGTCGAAGGACGGCGGAAGTGCCGACAGCTCCACAGTCGTCCGGGTGACGCGCGGTGTGGCGGCCTCGACGACTCCGTACGCCACCGCCGCGACGGTGCCGAGTACGAGCACCGCCGTAGAGCGGCGTAGGAACGTGGCCCGCGCGCGAGAGGTGTCGCGGCGGGAGAGTCGTCCGGCGATGCGGACGACCAGCGCGCCGAGCGCGAGGACGATCGCCCCGAGCGAGAGATAGAGCAGCGCTGCCAACCAGGTCAGACCCGGGTACGCGACGTAGCGTGCCCAGGACGGGTCTAGCACTTCGCCGCTCCCGATACCGATGACGGCCGCGGCCCAGAACAGGACGAGTACTAGGTCGGCGCCGTGGCGGGCGGTACCGGACAGCCGCGTCGCCACGACGAGGCGTCGGTGGAGCACGTAGGTGACGATCGCCAGAACGACGGCGAAGGTGAGCATGCGGATCACAGGGGGTGCCCTTCGGGAGCGGGTAGGGCGACTTACCGGTCGGTCGAGAGTCGACCGAGGGTGGCGGCGAGCGTCGGATCGGACGACGACACCTCGACGAGTTCTCCACCCGTCTGCTGGGCAAGTGTGCGCAGAGTGTCGATGTCGGAGTTGTCCGTGAGGGAGACGACGTCGACGCGCACCGGCCGAGCCGGGTCGGACGCGTCGGCGATGGATTGCAGAAAGCGTGCGGACGAGATGGAGGTGTCGTCGTTGGGCCCGTCGGTGATGAGCAGAACCGAGTCGATTCCGTCTCCACCCTTGTTCTGAACTGCCGAAGCATAGGCAGCTTGCACCGACGCATACGTCGACGTCGCGGTGGCGGGCGTCAGTGAGGACAGTGACGCGTCCAGAGCAGCACGCGTGTCGGCGGTCAGGTCACCGAGCGGTTGTTCGACACGGTACGGGCGCGGTCCGTCCAGAGCTCTGCTGTAGGTCCACAATCCGACTCGTCCGACGTCGGGCACCGAGTCGATCGCTCCGCGAAGTGCCGCGGTGACATTCGCCAACCGTGTCGAACCGCCGTCGAGGGATTCCATCGACCCCGACACGTCGAGAAGCACGGTGGTGCTGGATGGACGCGTCGGCGATGCGAGGGTGGCCAGCACTGCTCGACGCGCGGCGGGATCGGTCACCGCTGCCGGTTGCCCGACGGCCGGGAACGTGAGGCCGGCGACGGGGGCCGGCGTGGTGTCGGTACCGCCGGAGGCAGCCGGGATCCGGAAACCCCGGTCGAGGAACGTCCGGTGCTGATCGGACGCGCGGGCGAACTCGGCGAACTCGGCGGCCGCGGCACGCTGCGTGTCGTCCGATCCGGACAGCACGACAGCGGGATGATCGGCGACGGGTGTGGCGCCGGCCGGCCGGAAGGCAGCAAGTTGCTGGCCTTCGGAGATGCGGCCGAAGAGCTGTTGCTCGGTGACGGGAACGGCGTGGACGGGCGCTGCCGCGGGATCCCCGGCCTGCACCATCGCATCGAGCGCGGCGTCGGTATCGGCAGGCGGGGTCGACGCCGCCGACGAGGCGGCGCGGGACAACTGGGAGATCGCGGCGACGACGGCCGGGCTCGCGGCTTGTTCCGCGCTGGGAGCGCCGGTCGCCGCCGGATCCGCGGTCGCCGCAGCGATCGCCTCCGCGGCTGCGGTCGTGGAGGGTGACGCGGGCAGTGCAGGACGAAGCGACCCCCAGCCGGTTGCCCCGATGGCATCGAGAGACTGCGACTGTGTGGCGAGACGCGGGAGATCCGCCCATCCGACGGCGGCGCCGCCGAGGGTGTCCGCGAGTTCCGGTGCGACACCGAGTACGACGGGGCTGGTGGCGAGGGACCGCGGCGTGCTGTCGACCGAGCGCGCCGCAACGACCTCGGCGGCATCGCCCGACGACGTCGGGATCCACAGCGACGGTCGGGGACCGGCCTGCGACTCGTCGTAGTTCTCGGACGCCAGTGCCTGCGCGACCGCGGCGGACGGCGTCGAGGTGACCGCGGTGCTCACGCAGTGATCGCGTACGACCGGTGCGGTCGCGTCGTAGGCCGCGGCGACGGTGCGCACCGCGTCGACGATGTCGGGGTCGGCGGTGACAGCCAAGGTCGCGGGCCCCTCGACACACGCCTTGGCTGCCTGCTCGCCCTCGTTCACGATGCGATCCCGCAACGCGAACCAGCCGAAGACGGCAGCGACGATCAGCACGAGGACGACGAGGACCACGATGGGCCCGCGGCTCACGCCGCGTCGCCCTACCGTCGTGGATCCCGCCCGACGGTGCTCACCCATGTCGTCCCCGTGCCCTCTCGTGATGTCTGTGGAGACCCGGCTGCCCCCGGGTCTCCGTCGACCTCGAATCTACGGGTCAGGATGCCTCGGCAGCCTTGAACTCGCGGCGACGCGCGTGCAGGATCGGCTCGGTGTAGCCGTTGGGCTGACGAGTGCCCAGCAGGATCAGATCCTTGGCCGCGTTGAACGCGATGTTGTTCTCGCTGTCCTGAGCCAACGGCCGATACGTGGGGTCGTCGGCGTTCTGACGATCCACCACCGGCGCCATCCGGTTGAGCGATGCGACGACGTCGTCTTCGGAGACGATGCCGTGACGCACCCAGTTGGCCAGCAGCTGGCTCGAGATACGAAGCGTCGCACGGTCTTCCATGAGTGCGACGTCCTCGATGTCCGGCACCTTGGAGCAGCCGACACCGTGGTCGATCCAGCGAACGACGTAGCCGAGGATCGACTGGCAGTTGTTGTCCAGCTCGTTCTGCTTCTCGGCATCGGTCCACGACGTGTCCGACGCCAGCGGGATCTCGAGGATGTCGTCGACGGATGCCCGCCTGGACTTCGCGATCTCTTCCTGGCGCGCGAACACGTCGACCTGGTGGTAGTGCGTCGCGTGCAGAGTCGCCGCGGTGGGAGACGGAACCCACGCGGTGTTGGCACCCGCCTTCGGGTGGTTGATCTTCTGCTCGAGCATGTCGTGCATGAGATCGGGCATCGCCCACATGCCCTTGCCGATCTGAGCCTTGCCCTCGAGGCCGGCAGCGAGGCCGGTGTCGACGTTCCAGTCCTCGTAGGCGGCGATCCACGTCTGCTTCTTCATCTCGGCCTTGCGCACGACGGCGCCCGCCTCCATGGAGGTGTGGATCTCGTCGCCGGTGCGGTCGAGGAAGCCGGTGTTGATGAACACGACGCGTTCCTTCGCCGCGAGGATGCAGGCGGCGAGGTTGACCGTGGTGCGTCGTTCCTCGTCCATGATGCCGACCTTGAGGGTGTTGCGAGGCAGCTCGAGCACGTCCTCGACGCGTCCGAACAGTTCGTTCGTGAAGGCCACCTCGTCGGGGCCGTGCATCTTCGGCTTGACGATGTAGAGCGATCCCGTACGGCTGTTGCTCAGGGCCACGCCCTCGGCGAGACTGTGCTTTCCGGTGAGCGAGGTCAGGATCGCGTCGAGGATGCCCTCGGGGATCTCGTTGCCGTCCTTGTCCAGGATCGCATCCGTGGTCATCAGGTGGCCCACGTTGCGGACGAACAGCAGCGACCGACCGTGCAGGGTGAGCTCGGATCCGTCCAGGGCCGTGTACACCCGGTCCGGATTCATCGTGCGTGTGAAGGTCTTGCCACCCTTGGTGACCTCCTCGGCGAGGTCTCCGCGCATCAGTCCCAGCCAGTTGCGGTAGCCCAGCACCTTGTCGTCGGCGTCGACGGCCGCGACGGAGTCCTCGAAGTCCATGATGGCAGTGACAGCGGACTCGAGCACCACGTCCTTGACGCCGGCCGCGTCGGTCTTGCCGATCGGGCTTTCCGCGTCGATCTGCAGCTCGAAGTGCAAGCCGTTGTGCACGAACAGGATTCCGGTGGGCGCGTTCGGGTCGCCGGTGTATCCGAGGAGAGTGTCGGGTGACGCGAGGCCCACCGTCTCACCGGAGGACAGCGTGACGGCGAGCGTGGATCCGTCGATCACGTACGCGGTGGCATCGACGTGCGAACCGGACGTGAGCGGGACGGAGTCGTCGAGGAAGCCACGCGCGAACGCGATCACCTTGTCGCCGCGCACCTTGTTGTAGCCGGTGCCCTTCTCGGCACCGTCGGCCTCGGAGATGGCGTCGGTTCCGTAGAGCGCGTCGTACAACGATCCCCAGCGGGCGTTGGACGCGTTGATCGCGAACCGTGCGTTCAGCACGGGCACGACCAGCTGCGGCCCGGCGGTGGTGGTGATCTCGGTGTCGACGCCCTCGGTGGTGATGTGGAAGGCGGCCGGCTCGTCCTGCAGGTAGCCGATCTCCGACAGGAACGCCTTGTACTTCGCCTTGTCGTAGTCCGCGCCGGGATGCTCGGAGTGCCAGGCGTCGAGCTTGCCCTGGATGTCGTCGCGGACGTCGAGCAGCGCACGGTTCTTCGGTGCGAGGTCGGCGATGATGGAACCGACACCGGCCCAGAACGCGTCGGAATCAACTCCGGTACCCGGCAACGCCTGCTTCTCCACGAATTCGTGCAGCACAGCCGCCACCTGCAGATCGCCGACCTGAACGCGTTCGGTCATCACAGCCCCTCACTAGAATCGTCTACCGCGGCCACAGTGCCGCGCTGGATCGCCCCGATGTTACCCAGAGGTAGATCTCGCTCGTCGCGTCACCCGAGGTGCAGCGGAATAGAAGTCGTCCGCGCGGCGTCGTAACGCCTATGACTTCTTCCGACACCACAGCCCCGGCCCGCTCGTCGGGCACCTTCCTGCTCGGCGGCGACCTCGAGGTCGTCCGACTCGGATACGGCACGATGCAACTTCCCGGTGAGGGCGTCTGGGGTCCTCCTCGTGATCGGGACGAGGCGATCCGCGTCCTGCGTCGCGCGGTCGAACTCGGCGTCACCTTCTTCGACACCGCCGACAGCTACGGGCCAGAGGTGGCCGAAGACCTTCTCGCCGAGGCGCTTCATCCGTACGCGGACGACGTCGTCATCGCGACGAAGGCCGGCCTCACGCGGCAGGGACCGGGCCAGTGGAACCCGGTCGGTCGCCCCGCCTACCTCCGCCAGCAGGCCGAGCTCAGCCTGCGTCGTCTCGGACTCGACCGCATCGACCTGTTCCAGCTGCACCGCATCGACCCGGAGGTTCCCGTCGAGGACCAGGTCGGCGAGCTCAAGGCACTGCAGGACGAGGGCAAGATCCGCCACATCGGGTTGAGTCAGGTATCCGTCGACGAGGTGAAGCAGGCGCAGAAGGTCGCCGAGATCGTCTCCGTGCAGAACCTCTACAACCTCACCGACCGGTCCTCGCAGGAACTGCTCGACTGGTCCACCGAGCAGAACATCGGCTTCATCCCGTGGTTCCCGCTGGCCACCGGTCAGCTGACCGGCGAGGGCAGCCCGCTCACCGAACTCGCGACGCGTCACGGAGTGTCGGCGTCCCAGCTGGCACTGGCGTGGCTGCTGCGTCGCTCGCCCGTCATGCTGCCGATCCCGGGGACGTCCAGCGTCGGCCACCTCGAGGACAACGTGGCGGCCGCGGGGATCGAGCTCACCGACGACGAGTTCGAGGAACTGTCCGCGATCGGAGCATGACCTGTCAGGTGGTCGAGCGAGGTAGGGCGTCCAGCGCCCTGCCGAGCCGCCGCCGGAGATCCGAGCCGGACTCGGCGATCGCCGACTGGGCGCGCACGTACTCCGCGCGTCCGGTCGGCGTTTCTATGCGCACGGGGGAGTAGCCGTACTCCGTCAGGTCGTACGGGCTCGCGCGCATGTCGAGTTCGCGGGCAGTCATCGAGACGGCGAAGCAGTCCAGCAGCAGGTCCGAGGGCAGCAGCGGACCCAGCTTCGCGACCCACTTGTACAGATCCATCGACGCGTGCAGGCATCCGGGCTGCTCGGTGAGCAGACGGTGATCCGGAGTCAGCTCGAGCGCGTTCCTCGGAACCGCCTCCGGTGTGAAGAAGCGGAACGCGTCGTAGTGCGTGCACCGCAGCGGCATCGACTCCACGACGGCGTCGGTGCCGTCGTGTCCCAGCCGTAGCGGGACGTCGTGACGCAGGGCAGCGTCGCCCCCGCGGTAGACCATCGCCCATTCGTGCAGACCGAAGCAGCCCAACTGGGCCGGCCGAGCCGCCGTTCGCCGGACGAGTGTCGAGACGAAGTCGACCGCGGACCCTCGGCGTTCCAGGAGATCGGACGTGACCGTCACTGCGGGAACTCCCCGCACCGTCGTGTCCCCGTATCCGGAGCGCCCTCGATAGTCCTCGATGCCGTCCCCGGTCAGTGCCACTCCGAAGCCGGGATGCCACCGCCGCAGATGCGCCGGTTTCAGGCTGTAGTACGTGAAAAGGAAGTCGAGAACGGGGTGCGCGTGCCCCGCCGCGCGACGGTCGAGGTATTGCCCCACCAGGTCGTTCACCCGGTCGACGTGCGCCGCGCGACGACCGTGCCACTCGGCGGCGTCCAGCACGTCGAGGGTTTGCGCTGTCATGCGTTCCCGTCGGGTCCCGGCACGACGTCCTCGACGAGATGCGTTCCGTCGCGGACGGTACCCACGAACTCCTCGACGAGATCTTCGAGTGCGACGATGCCGATGGTGCCCTTACCGGACTCGACGACGGCGCCCAGATGGCTACGGCGTCGACGCAACCCCGCGAGCGCTTCGTCCAGCGGCGTACGGGCGTCGATGATCGGCAGGAGTCGGACATCGGAGCGGGGGATCACGGTGTCGCTGTCGGCGAGTGGGTCCGCCATCAGATCCAGCACATCCTTGATGTGCAGGTAGCCGATCAGACCGTCGACCTCGTCGCGGACCGGGTATCGGGAGAACCCGGTCTCGCGGACGGCGTCCTCGATGGCGCCGAGTGTCGGTCCCTTCGGACCGCAGACCACCGTTCGGGCCCGGTCGAGCGGGATGAGCACCTCGCGGACCGTGCGACCCGACGTTTCGAGGGCCTGCGTCAGACGACGGTGCTCCTCCGCGTCGATGAGGCCTTCGGACCGCGACTCGCCGATCATGTCCGACAACTGGTCGGCCGACACGGCGGATTCGAGTTCGTCCTTCGGCTCCACGCGCAGCAGCCGCAGCGAGCCGTTCGCGCAGAGGTTGTAGAACGAGATCAGGGGTTTGGCGGCACGCAGCCACCACAGATGGATCGGGACCAGCAGCATCGCTGTGGCCTCCGGTCCGGCGATCGCGATGTTCTTGGGAACCATCTCGCCGATCAGGATGTGCAGGATCACCACGATGGCCAGCGCGAGTGCGAAGCCGATGGGGTGCAGAAGGGATTCGGGCACACCGAGTACGTCGAACGGCTTCTCGATCAGGTGCGCGACAGCCGGCTCACCGACTCGACCCAGCAGGATCGAGCAGATCGTGATGCCCAGCTGCGCGGCGGCAAGCATCATCGACAGGTTCTGGCCCGCTTCGATGACCGTCTGTGCGCGCTTCTTCCCCTGGACGACGAGACTCTCGAGCCGGTCGCGGCGCGCCGAGATGAGAGAGAACTCCGCACCGACGAAGAAGGCGTTCAACAGCAACAGCAGCACGGCGAGCAGCACCGCGTAGACGTCACCCATCGTGAGCCTCCGTCCGTGCGTCCGTCTCCGACCGCAATCGCGCGATCTCGTCCTCGGCCGCGGGACGGACCAGGATCCGGTCGATGCGACGACCGTCCATCGAGTCGACGCGGGCGATCCATCCGCCGGTATCGGTGGACTCGAGATCACCACTCGGAGCCGGGAGGACGACCTGGTCACCGGCGTCGGGTATGCGTTCGAATTGCGTCAGCACCAGGCCCCCGAGGGTGTCGTACTCGCCCTCGGGCGCCGCGTATCCGGTGAACTCGCCGACCTCGTCGATGCGGAGCAGCCCGGAGCACAGCCACCCGTCGGCGACGCGTTGCACGTCGACCTCGGGGTTGTCGTGCTCGTCGCGGACGTCGCCGACGATCTCCTCGATCAGGTCCTCCATGGTCACGATGCCGGCGGTGCCGCCGTACTCGTCCACGACGATGGCCACCTGCATACCGTCGGCACGCACCCGGTCCATGACGGTGTCGCCGTCGAGGCTGGCGGGCACATTGGGCACTCGCTGGGCCAGGGACCGCACCGTGGTGGTGGCTCGCTCACCCGACGGGACGGTGAACGCATGCTTGATGTGGACGACGCCGAGAGTGTCGTCAAGATCCCCTGCGACGACCGGGAACCGCGAGAAGCCGGTGCGCGCTGCGGTGTCGATGAGATCGGCGACCGTGTCGTCCGCTGCGAGGGTCTCGATCTTCACGCGCGGAGTCATCAGTTCTTCCGCGCTGCGCTCACCGAACTGCAGTGATCTGTCCACGAGGAGCGCGGTGCGCTCGTCGATGGAGCCGTGTTCGGCGGACGTCCGCACCAGCGATCCCAGTTCCTGCGGGGAGCGGGCCGAGCGCAGTTCCTCCGCCGGTTCGACGCCCAGGCGTCGGACGACCCAGTTCGCGGATCCGTTCAGACCGTTGATGGCCCACTTGAACACCAGCGAGAACCCGGCCTGGAGGCCGGCAGTGGCGCGGGCGACCTTCATCGGGTTGGAGATCGCCATGTTCTTCGGCACCAGTTCACCGAAGACCATCGACGCCGACGTCGCGATCAGCAGCGCCGCCACCAGCGAGATGACTCCGGCGACGGATTCCGACGCTCCGAGAGCCTCCGCCACGGGGGTGATGAACCGGGCGAGTACCGGCTCGGCGATGTACCCGGTGATCAGTGTCGTGATCGTGATGCCCAGCTGCGCACCGGAAAGCTGGAACGAGAGGGTCTTGTGCGCGTGCTGGACCTGCCGCGACCTCATGTCGCCGTCGCGAGCCGCAGCGTCGACCGTGCTGCGCTCGAGTGCGGTCAGAGAGAACTCCGCGGCGACGAAGATGGCTGTGCCGACCGTCAGAGCGACGAAGCCGACCAGGGACAGAACGGTGATCAACGCGGTCATGTGCTCGTCACCGCCGCACGGACTGGCCTGTAGATGCCGGGTAGACCCGGCGACCTAGAGGATCCCTCCGATCGGGAACCGTCCTCGGCGGGGCTGTCGCCGCCGAGCGGGGGTGGGGACGTGGGGCCGGACCCTGCGGTCGGCGTCGTCGTGGGTGCCTCGGGCACCGGTGTCCTTCCTGTCGGAGTGCGGCTGCTCCTCGAGTGGAGGAGTCGGCACCGGCAAGTGCCGCGCACGCGCATCACAGCTGTACCCGCGAACGGGCGCCGCTATCGCCGTCATCGTATCGTCGCTGCGCCCTCGGCACCGACTCACCGGCGTGTGGCCGGTCGGTCACCAGCCGGAGGGCAGCGGCCGTCCCTCCGCGAATCCCGCCGCGGACTGGATTCCCATCACGGCATCGCGGTGCAGTTCCTCGAGCGAGCGTGCCCCGGCGTAGGTGCACGTGCTGCGCACTCCGGCACAGATGTGGTCGATCAGATCCTCGACGCCGGGACGTTCGGGGTCCAGGCGCATCCGCGAACTCGAGATGCCCTCCTCGAACAGGCCCTTGCGCGCCTGGTCGAAGGCGCTGTCCGCGGCGGTCCTGGCGGCGACGGCGCGCTTGGACGCCATGCCGAAGCTCTCCTTGTAGGCGACCCCCGCGGAGTCGACACGCAGGTCACCGGGCGACTCGTGCGTACCGGCGAACCAGGATCCGATCATGACGTTCGATGCGCCCGCGGCGACGGCCAGAGCGACATCGCGCGGATGGCGGACGCCGCCGTCCGCCCAGACGTGCTTGCCCAGAGCGCGAGCGGCGGCAGCGCACTCCTCCACCGCGGAGAACTGCGGGCGGCCGACCCCGGTCATCATGCGAGTGGTGCACATCGCACCCGGACCGACACCGACCTTCACGATGTCGGCGCCGGCCTCGATCAGATCCCGGGTACCGGCTGCGGACACCACGTTGCCCGCGGCGAGGGGAACACCGAGATCGAGAGCGGCGACGATGCGCAGGGCGTCGAGCATCTTCTGCTGGTGGCCGTGCGCGGTGTCGAGCACGAGCACGTCGGCGCCGGCCTCGACCAGTGCCGCCGCTTTCGCGCCCACGTCGCCGTTGATGCCGACGGCCGCCGCGATGCGCAGCCGACCGTCGGAATCGGTTGCGGGACGGTAGATCCCGGCCCGGAGCGCTCCGGTGCGCGTCAGCACACCCGCCAGAGTCCCGTCGGATGCGGTCAGCACGGCGAGATTCTCGTGCCGGGACTCGAGCATCTCGAAGATCTCGCGGGGGCTGGTCTCGACGGGGGCCGTGACGAAGTCCTTGTCCATGACCGTCGACAAGCGGGCGAAGCGATCGACATCGCTGCAGGCGGCGTCGGACACCACGCCGACGGCCCGACCGTTCTCGACGACCACGACGACACCGTGCGCGCGCTTGGGCATCAGCGCCAGCGCATCCGACACGGAGTCCTCGGGCGTCAGCACCACGGGGGTGTCCGCTACCAGGTTGCGGCTCTTGACGAAGGCGACGGTCTCCGCGACCGCGGCCGTCGGGAGGTCCTGCGGGATGACGACGATGCCGCCGCGGCGAGCGACGGTCTCGGCCATCCGGCGACCTGCGACAGCCGTCATGTTCGCCACGACGATCGGAATGGTCGTTCCCGAGCCGTCGACGCTCGAGAGGTCCACATCGAAGCGGGAGGTGACGGTGGTGTGGTTCGGAACGAGGAAGACGTCGTCGTACGTCAGGTCGTAGGGCGGCCGTTGGTCACGAAGGAAATGCACGGGGCACAAGAGTACGCGATTCAGCGGTGGCGAGTCGCCGCGTCGGGCGTGGGTGCGTGCTCACGCCCCTGCTCACGCGAGAGGACCACGGTGGTGACGACCATCGCGAGTGCCGCCGCGACGACGATCGGCCCCCGCGCGCCGTCCATCGTGATGCGCTCGTCCAGCACGACGACCCCCAGGAACACCGCTGCCAACGGCTCGCACACCGTCACGGCCGGGAGCGAGGCCGCCAGCGGACCGGCCTGGAAGGCCCGTTGTTGGAGATAGAAGCCGGCCACGCCCGACGCCACCAGCGCGTACGTCTGCCAGGCGGCGAGGGCTCCCAGGGGATCTGCCTCCACCAGGTCCGTCACGTACTTGGTGAACGCCACCGCGACACCGAACAGCAACCCGCCGCCTATCCCGAGGAACAGCGCCGCGCGGCCGCTGTCGTTCACGGCGGCACCGGCTACCGCGCCGATCAGCGCGATCACCACCACGGCCGCGACGGGTAACGCCCACTCCGACAGCGGTGCGTTCGAGTTGCCCTCCGTGGGATCGCCCACCGCAACGAACGCGACGAGGGCGGTGGTGAGGCCGACTGCGGACAGCCACGTGGCCCGGCGCATGCGGAGCCCCGAATACTTGGCCGCCAGGGGAAGCGCGAAGAGCAGCATGCTGACCAGGAGAGGCTGCACGACGCTGACCGATCCCACCGCCAGGGCGGCGACCTGGACCAGATAGCCACCCAGATCACCGACGACCCCCGCCCACCACCGAGGGCTGGTGGCGAGGCCGGACACGAGAGAACGCCCGTCCTGGACTGCCGAGGCCGCGCTCTGCTGCGCCACCGCGGCGCAGGCGAAGAGGAACGCAGCCACCAGCGACAGCAGAACTGCCAGGACGGGCGAACTCACGGGTGTGTCAGGCTTCGATCTCGGAGCGGTCCTCGCTCCACAGCGTGTGGAACTTGCCCTCGGCGTCGATGCGCTCGTAGGTGTGCGCGCCGAAGAAGTCACGCAGACCCTGCGTCAGCGCGGCAGGCAGACGCTCCGCGCGCAGTCCGTCGTAGTACGACAGGGCGGATGCGAAGCCGGGCACCGGGATACCGAGAAGTGTCGCCGTGGACACGACACGGCGCCAGCTGTCGACGGCGTTCTCGATCGCGTCACGGAAGTACGGCGCCAGCAACAGTGCGGGCAGTTCCGGGTTCTCGTCGTAGGCATCCTTGATGCGGTTGAGGAACCGGGCACGGATGATGCATCCACCGCGCCAGATGGTGGCGAGGTCGCCGGGGTGCAGGTTCCAGTCGTGTTCGGCCGAGCCTGCGGCGATCTGATCGAAGCCCTGCGAGTAGGCGACGACCTTGGAGGCGTACAGCGCGGAGCGGATGTCCTCGGTGAAGGTTTCGATGTCCTCGGGCATCGCCGACAGCGTTCCCGACGCCAGACCCTTGGACGCCTCGCGCTGTCCGCGTGCGCCCGACAGCGCGCGGGCGAACACGGCCTCGGCAATTCCTGTGACCGGGACGCCCAGGTCCAGCGCTGCCTTGACGGTCCAGCGGCCGGTGCCCTTCTGCTCGGCGGCATCGACGATGACGTCGACGAGAGGCTTGCCCGTCTTCGCGTCCTTGTGGGAGAGAACCTGCGCGGTGATCTCGACCAGGTAGCTCTCGAGGTCGCCCTCGTTCCACTGCCGGAACACGTCGGCGACGGCATCGGGGTCCATGCCCAGCGCGTCGCGGAGAAGGTTGTAGGCCTCACCGATCAACTGCATGTCGGCGTACTCGATGCCGTTGTGCACCATCTTGACGAAGTGGCCGGACCCGTCCGGGCCGATGTGGGTGCAGCACGGGGTGCCGTCGACATGGGCGGAGATCGATTCCAGCAGCGGTCCGACCGACTCGTAGGACTTCGCGGGTCCGCCCGGCATGATCGACGGGCCGTTCAATGCGCCCTCTTCACCGCCGGAAATTCCGGCGCCGATGAACAGAAGGCCGCGGTCCTTCAGCGAGGACTCGCGGCGGATGGTGTCCGTGTATAGGGCGTTTCCGCCGTCAATGATGATGTCGCCCTCGTCCATGACACCGGCGAGTTCCTCGATGACGGCGTCGGTGGGGTCTCCGGCCTTGACCATGATGACGACCTTGCGCGGCTTCTCGAGACTTGCGACGAAGTCCTTCACGCTCTCCGAGGCGACGAAGGTTCCGTCACCACCGTGGGTGTCCAGGAGCGTCTGCGTCTTGGCGTAGCTGCGGTTGTGCACCGCCACCGTGTGTCCGTGCCGGGCGAAGTTGCGCGCCAGGTTCGATCCCATGACCGCGAGTCCGGTGACACCGATCTGAGCGAGAGGAGTGGATTCAGAGGAAGTCATTCCCCCAGCTTTCCCTGCCCGGCCCCGACGCGAAAGTCGGGGCCGGACAAGGAGGGTGTAGCTGTCAGTCGCGCGCGGTGCCCGCAGCGCGGCTGCGGAAGCCGCCGGAGCGTGAATCCGTTGCGCCCGAACGGTTTTCGTCGCGTCCGCGGTAGCCGCCACTGGACTCGCCGCCGCGGTAGCCGCCGGTACGGTTCTCGTCGCGGCCCTTGTAGCCACCACCGCTGGACTCGCCGCCGCGGTAGCCGCCGGTGCGGTTCTCGTCGCGGCCCTTGTAGCCACCGCTCGATTCGCCGCCGCGGTAGCCGCCGGTGCGGTTCTCGTCACGGCCCCGGTAACCACCGGAGTCGCCGCCGCGGTAGCCACCCGTACGAGGTGAACCCGATGCGCCGAAACGCGACGGGCCGCTCGGACGCTCGCGACGCGGTGCCTCGCGCACCGGCTCGCCGGACGGTGCCTTGGCACCGGTGATCGAGCCGAGCTCTGCCGAACCGGGGGAGACGTCGACGGACTTGACCTTGACGCCGGCCTGACCGGTCAGGCGGCTGATGATGCGTCGCTGGTTGGGCAGCGCGATGGCGACGACGGTGCCCGCAGCGCCGGCGCGAGCCGTACGGCCGGCGCGGTGCATGTAGTCCTTGTGATCCGCGGGCGGATCGACGTGGACGACCAGGTCGATACCGTCGACGTGGATGCCGCGGGCAGCGACGTCCGTGGCGACGAGCACCGGGGTGCGACCGCTCTTGAAACGATCGAGAACGCGAGTGCGCTGGTTCTGCGCCTTGCCGCCGTGCAGCGACTCGGCGTGGATGCCGACGGCGCGCAGACGGTCGGTGATGCCGTCGCAGCCGAGCTTGGTGCGGGCGAACATGATGGTCCGGCCACCCTCGCGAGCAGCGATCTCGGACAGGACGATGTCCTTCTGGCCGCGGCCGACGTTCAGGATGTAGTGATCCATCGACTCGACGGCAGCCTTGCTGTCACCGGTCGAGTGCTGCACGTGGTCGGCCAGGAACTGGCGGACCAACGACTGCACCTCACGGTCGAGCGTCGCCGAGAACAGCATGCGCTGTCCACCGGAGGCGGTCTGACCGAGGATGTCGCGGACCTCGGGGAGGAAGCCCATGTCGGCCATCTGGTCGGCCTCGTCGAGTGCGGTGATCTCCACTGCCTCGAGGATGCAGGTGCCCTGACGCAGGTGGTCGCCCAGGCGGCCGGGGGTGGCGACGAGAACGTCGACTCCGCGGCGCAGCTGGTCTGCCTGACGCCCGAACGGGGTGCCGCCGACAGCGGGACGGACGCTCAGTCCGAGCACCGTGGCGTAGGACTGCAGCGAATCGACCACCTGGAAGGCGAGCTCACGGGTGGGAACCAGAACGAGTGCACGGGGGCGCTTCGCGGCGGGCTTGACGCCGGCTTCCGCGAGGCGGGTGAGCATCGGGAGACCGAAGGCGAGGGTCTTGCCCGAACCGGTCTGCGCACGGCCCAGGACGTTACGTCCGCCGAGTGCGTCGGTGATGGCCATCTTCTGGATGGGGGAAGGAACGGTGATGCCGTTCTTCGCGAGTGCCGCAACGATGGCTGCGGGAAGACCGAGATCGGAAAACGTGGTCTCGGTGCTGGTCGCATCTTCGGGGGTGCCGTCGACGGTGGTGGTGTCGACCGACTCGGCCACGGGGCCGGTGGTGCTGGTAGCAGAATCAGAAACGGGTGTAGCGCTGGTCAACGCGGTGGTACCTCTCGGGGTTGCAGGCGCGTCGCCACGCAGCAACGAGTGATCACCGCGCAGCAGTAACGAGCCAGGGCACACATCACCTGGTCATCGATGCGCAAGCGGAGCTCGGGCGCAATGTGAGGTGTCTTGTCGTCCGTACGGTGCGGGAGTTCGATGAACTCGCGCTGTCCGACGGCGAAGTTTGTGCCATATCGACTAACGGATGGTTCTGATGAACCGAGGACAACCCTACGCGATGGGCGCTCCACATGCCGACTCGTGTGAGCCAGTCGACTCGCGGGGTGTCAGGGGACGGAGTGTCAGGGTCGGTGCTGGAGCAGCCGGTTCAGCTCGGTCAGCCACGGCACGGCGACGTAGATCGTCGGGACCACGAGGATGGCCGCCGACGCCAGGTACGCCAACGGGGCGACGCCGGGTGTCGAGCCCGGGGTGGCCAGGCGGCGGACACGGACCAACGTGCTGGGACCACCCGCCGCGAGCGCACCTCGTGGAGCCGAGGATCCCGAACACGCGACCAGGGCTCGAGCGAGGGGCCGGGGCCCGGTGACGCGGACCGCGGAGTCGTCCGCGAGAAGTTCGACGAGCAGCTGGACCGAACCCAGGGCCGAGCGACTACGCACGAAGTACGGGAACGCCTGGTTGACGGCCATGAAAGCTTCGAGGACCAGGTCGTGGCGCGCGCGCAGGTGCGACCGCTCGTGGGTGAGGATGGCGGCGAGCTCGTCGTCGTCCAGGTTGGACAGTGTGCCTTCGCTCAGGACGACACGTTGCCGGAGCCCGGGCAGGCAGTAGGCGATGGGATCGAGAGTCTCCAGGACGCGGACGTCGGTGCCGTGCGGACTGACCTGATCGGCGCTGCGGTCGAGGATGTCGACGAGTGTGCGGTGCCGAGCGCGCCGTCGCCTCGTCTTCACGGCCACCAGGGACGTGGCCCAGAGCAGTCGAGCGCCGATGACGAGGGTGATGGCGAGCACCGAAACGTAGAGGATCCACACGGGAAGTCCGAGAGCGTCGATCTCCGCCGTGGGGGAGGTGGTGGGGCGACCGTCCGCCCCGGGAACGAGCAGCTGACTGGCGATGGCCAGCCCCGAACTGAAGGCGGAGAGCACGGCGGCCAACGCGATGGCCTGCCAGAGGACGAGAGCTGCGCGCGGAGTGCGGTGCGGCCAGGTGGCGCGGGCCAGCAGTGCGGGAACGGGGCCCGCCAGAATCAACGCGAGTACCGCGAAGATCACTGCTGTCGGTGCGTTCATGTCCTCACCGTCGGTGCCGAAGTGGTGATGAGCCTGCCTGGTCGCTCAGACGGTCCCGCGTCGGGAGTCGTCCTGCTTCTCCAGCGCTGCGAGCGCCTCACGGAGCGCAGCGGCCTCGTCGGCGCCCACCTGCCCGACGAAATGCACGAGCGCAGCAGCGCGGCCTCCGGATCGATCCGCCTGTTGGAGAGCGTCGACCATGAGACTCGCGACAAGTTCCTCGCGCCCATGTACTGGAGCGTACCGATGGGCGCGGTCGTCTCGCTGCTGGGTGACGAGCTTCTTCTTCGCCAGACGCTGCAGCACGGTCATCACCGTGGTGTAGGCGAGCTCGCGCTTCTCCGCGAGTGCCTCGTGCACCTGGCGCACGGTCTGTGGCTCCGAACTCGACCACAAATGTTCCATCACTGCTCGTTCGAGATCGCCCAGGCCTGCCATTCCGGAAATGATACGTCTCCTCCGACGCGAATGCGTACTACAGGGTGTAGCAGCGGGTCGTCGCACGTGAACGCGGCGCGGCGCGCTCGCAACGCGCGCCGTCGGACGGGCGCCGCGGCTACTGTTGCGCCGTGGCAATCCTGGACACGTCGTTGGTCAGCGGACCCGTTCCGATCGTCGTCACGGTGGCCGGTGTCCTGGGTCTGGTGTGGCTCGTTCTCGCCCGCAGTCGACGGCATCTGACCCGTGCCGTGCCGATCACCCTCGTGATCGCCGCAGCACTGACCGTCGCATCCTGGGTGATCATCGAGAAGATCTGGCGCGTGTTTCCCGATCCGGTGGAGATATCCGTCTACGTGTGGGTCGGACTCGGAGTGTTCGGGCTGCTGCTGACGGTTCCTCGCCTGCTCGCCGCAGCACGGTGGTGGTCCAAGGTGATCACCGTCCTCGCGCTCATCGCGGTCGTCGCGACCGCGGCAGCTCAGGTCAACCTCGTCTTCGACGCCTACCCGACCGTCGGCACCGCCGTGGGCATCTCGTCGGTCGAGGAGGTCGGCGTCGACGAGGTGACCGGGCGCACCGCCGATCCTGTGACCGGTTCTCCGCTCGAGGCATCGTGGACCGCCCCCGCCGAGATGCCGGCGGGAGGCCGCATCCTGGACGCGCCGATCCCCGGTACGGCATCCGGCTTCTCGGCCCGCGACGCCAAGGTCTACCTGCCGCCGGCCTATTTCACCGACCGGCGCCCACTGCTCCCCGTCCTCGTCCTGATGGCCGGACAACCGGGCTCACCCGACGACTGGCTCACCGGCGGGCGCCTGGTGTCGACGATGGATCGCTTCGCGGAACAGCACAAGGGTCTGGCGCCGGTGGTGGTCGTCGCCGACGCCACCGGGTCGACCATCGCGAATCCTCTGTGCGTCGACTCGCCGCTCGGCAATGTGGCCACGTATCTGTCGAAGGATGTGCCGGCCTGGGTGAACTCCACTCTGCAGGTGGATCCGGACCCGAAGCACTGGGCGGTCGGTGGACTCTCGTACGGCGGCACGTGCGCGCTGCAGATGGCCACGAACTACCCGGCGATCTATCCCACGTTCCTGGTGCTGTCCGGACAACTCGAGCCGACGCTCGGCGACAAGCAGCGCACTCTCGACGCGGCGTTCGGAGGCAGCGAAGCCGCCTTCGAGGCCGTGAACCCGATGAACCTGATGGCATCGACACAGTTCCCCGACACCGCCGGTGTGTTCGTCGTCGGTGCGAGCGACCCCGACTACCAGAAGTCGGCGCAGCAATTGCTCGCCGCCGCACAGAAAGCCGGTATGAACGTGCAGTACGCGGAGGTCCCCGGTGGACACAGTTACGAAACCTGGTCGGCCGGATTGGAACTCGAAATCGGCTGGTTGGCAACGCGTCTGGGGCTCACGTCGTGACCGTGACCTCAACGGACGACGGCGAACCCACGCCCGCTGCGCCGAGCCGCATCGGCCGTGTCCGCACGGACGTCGCCGCCTGGTGGGCACGCACGCGCCGGCAGGGTGCGCGGGTCGGTTCCACTGTCGCGTACGGCGCGAAGGGTGCGCCCGTCAGTCTGACGCTGCTCGCCGCGATGTGGATCGGCGTCGTCGTCATCTCGCTGACGACCCGCAGCTACCGCAGCTTCCTCGACCACCACATCGCCGTGGGCATAGTGCCGATCGAGAACGTTCGACTCTGGACCCCGGTGACGTCCGGGCTGTTCGCTCTCGGAGTTGCGGCGCTGGTCGTCTCCACGCTTCTGTTCCTTCTCGTCGCGGCGCCGGTCGAGCACCGGATGGGCACCCGGCGCTTCGCCGCGGCGGTTCTGGTGACGCAGATCGGTGGGTCACTGCTCGGTCTGGCTCTCGCTGCGCTGGGCCAGCTTCTCGACGAAGGGTGGGGTTTCCAACTCCATCTCGGTGTCACCTCGGGACCGACGGCCTGGATCCTCGGAACCCTGATGGTGGCCAGCTCCGACATGGGCACCTTGTGGCGTCGTCGCGTGCGGGTGGGTCTCGTGGCCCTGACCGTGGTCATGGCTCTCTTCGGTGGCCACCTCACGGACATCACGACACTGGGATCCGTCCTGGTGGGAGGCCTCGCCGGACCACTGATCGTCGGCAAGTCTCCCCGTGCGTCGAGGTTGGCCGGCACGCGCCGCGAGGGTCGCGTCCTGGTCGCGTTGATCGTCGCGGCCAGCGCCGTCGGTCCGATGATCGCGGCGTTCTCGCCCAACGCGGTCGGCCCGTTCGCTGTCCTGCGTGAGCTGTTCCGTAGTCAGCAGTGGACCGTCGACGAGGTAAACCTGGTCTGCGGCGCCGACCCGGGATCCACCGATTGCCGACGCGGTCTGCTCGACCTACGCCTCGGCGGTGTCGGCCCGACCGTCGCCAGCGTGCTGCCGTCGCTCTATCTGCTCGTTCTTGCCGACGGCCTCCGTCGTGGGCGACGGTTCGCGTGGACCGGCGCGGTGTTGTCCCAGTTCGTCCTGATCGCCCTCGCGCTGGCCAACTACCTCATCAGATTCGCGGACCTCGACAACGGCGAGACGCTCTACTACGGCGTCGGCGATGCGACGCTGTACCGCACGGCGGTCCCGTTCCTGGTGCCGCTGGCCGTCCTGGCGTTGCTGGTGGTCACGAGAAAGAACTTCGACGTGCGGGCACCGGCCGGTACCTATCGCCGTGTGTGGATCGGGACCGCGTCGGCTGCGGTGGCGTTGGCCGTGATCTACGTGGCCGTCGGGACCCTGGTGCGCGGGGGCTTCGACGGCAGTCCGTCCGCCCTGGCGCTGCTGGGAGACTTCCCGCAGCGGCTGGTACCCCCGATCCTGCTGCAGTGGTTCGACCCGCCGTTCCTTCCGGACAGCGGACTCGCGACCGTCCTGTACGAGTGGACGGGCATCGCCTTCTGGGCGACGTTGATCGTGTTGACGGCCGGGTCGTTCGTGAAGCCCGCATACGGCGTCGACACCGATGCGACCGAGCGTGCCCGCGCAGTGCTGTCGGCGAGCAGCGGCAGCGCGTTGTCCTGGATGACGACGTGGAGCGGCAATCGCTACTGGTTCTCCGGCGACGGCCGAAGCTACGTCGCGTTCCGCGTGATCTCCGGTATCGCCCTGACGACCGGAGATCCGGTCGGGCCCCCGGCGGACCGGAAGGCGGCCATCGTCGGCTTCTCGGAGTACGCGTCGGCCAACGGTTGGTCTCCCTGCTTCTACTCGGTGACTCCCGACGTCGCGTCCATCACCGGCGCACTCGGCTGGGAGAGCATCCAGGTGGGGGAGGAGACCGTGCTCCCTCTCGACGGTCTCGCCTTCACGGGCAAGAAGTTCCAGGATGTGCGTACAGCCGTCAACCGGGCCAAGAAGGCCGGGGTGGAAGCCGAGTGGATCAGCTTCCCGACCGCGCCGCTGGCGATCACCGACCAGATCACGGCGATCTCCGAGGAATGGGTGGCCGACAAGGGCATGCCCGAAATGGGGTTCACTCTCGGCGGCCTGGACGAGGTGGACGATCCGCAGGTCCGATGCCTCATCGCGGTGGACGAACACCGCACGGTGCACGGCATCACGTCGTGGATGCCGGTCTACCGGGACGGCGAGGTGGTGGGATGGACGCTCGACTTCATGCGTCGACGGTCCGAGGGGTTCCGACCGGCGATGGAATTCCTCATCGCCTCGGCCGCCCTGTCGTTGCAGGAGGAGGGCGCGCAGTTCCTGAGCCTGTCGGGTGCGCCGCTGGCGAAGGTGGGCGACCCCACCGAGGAGTCGCCGGCGACCTCGACCCTGTCCGCTCTGCTCGAACGGTTGCTCGACGTCGTGGGCCGCACCCTGGAACCGGTGTACGGGTTCCGGTCACTGCTGGCCTTCAAGTCGAAGTTCCAGCCCGTGTACGAGCCGATGTACATGACGTTCCCCGACGCGGTGGCCCTGCCCAGCATCGCCAACGCGATCGGCCGTGCCTACCTGCCCGACGTGTCCCTCGGGCAGAGCGTCAAGTTGGTCAGGACGATGATCGAACGGTGACGTGCCGGGTGCCGATCG
This sequence comes from Rhodococcus sp. MEB064, assembly GCF_000834565.1. NCBI lineage: Bacteria > Bacillati > Actinomycetota > Actinomycetes > Mycobacteriales > Nocardiaceae > Rhodococcus > Rhodococcus sp. MEB064. The sequence goes on along the minus strand of NZ_JXQS01000011.1, from coordinate 4,443 downwards.
GGACGATCAGGGGGCGGTCCGAGACCGGGTCGTCGATGACGGCGGCGGTCAGGCCGAACACGTCGGCCAACATCTTCTCCGAGATGACCTCGGACGGCGTGCCACTGGCGACGATTTTGCCTTCGTGCATGACGACGAGTCGGTCGCTGTAGCGGACGGCGAGATTGAGGTCGTGCAGGACCATGACGACGGTCCTGCCCATCTCGTCGTGCATCCTGTCGACGAGATCGAGCACCTCGATGGAGTGCGCGAGGTCGAGGTACGTCGTGGGCTCGTCCAGGAGCAACACGTCCGTTCCCTGCGCCAACGCCATCGAGATCCATGCTCGCTGCCGCTGTCCGCCGGAGAGCTGATCCACGGGACGCTCGGCCAGATCCTCGATGCCGGTGAGCTGGAGTGCGCGGGCCACCTCGGACTCGTCGTCGCGGGACCACTGGCGGATCCACGACTGGTGCGGGTGCCTGCCGCGGGCGACGAGGTCGGCGACGGTGAGACCCTCCGGTGCGATGGGCGACTGGGGGAGGACGCCGAGAGTGCGGGCCACGTCCTTCGTCTTCATGTGGCCGATGGCCTTGCCGTCGAGAGTCACCTGTCCCTGCCGCGGCGACAGCAGACGGCCCAGCGCGCGCAGCAGCGTCGATTTACCGCAGCCGTTCGGTCCGATCACGGTGGTGATGACTCCGGTGTGCACCTCGAGGTCGAGGCTGTCGATGACGATGCGGTCGCCGTAGCCGACGGAGATGTTGTCGGCGACCAGGCGATGGGGATGCACTGCCTCCGCCGCATCGGCCTGTGTGTGCGCACTCATATCGTCGCCTTTCGGTTGACTCGAACGAGCAGGTAGAGCAGGAAGGGTCCGCCCATGACGGAGGTGACGATGCCGACGGGCAGTTCCACGGGAAGCACGGTCCGCGCCACCAGGTCGGCGCCCACCACGACCAGCGCCCCGGTCAGTGCCGACGCGATCAGGGGCGGCTCTGCCGACCGAGTCAGTCGCACTGCGATCTGTGGCGCGGCGAGCGCGACGAAGCCGATGGGGCCTGCGACGCTCGTCGCGATGGCGGCCAATGCGACGGAGATGACAAGCAGCACGGCCTGCGACTTCTGGACGTTCACGCCCAGCGACCGGGCGGTGTCCGGGCCGAGTCGCATCGCGGTGAGTCGGAAGGACATACCGACCGACGCGGCGCCGAGGACGACGACCGCCGCCGTGACGGGCCAGACCTGCGACCACGTCGCGCCGGACAGCGTGCCGGTGAGCCAGAGCTGAGCGCGCGTGACATCGGTGATGTCGGCGTTGACCAGCATCCATCCGATGAGCGCCACCATCATGGCGTTCACGGCGATGCCTACCAACACCAGCCGCATTCCCTGCACGCCGCCGCGCCATGAGAGCAGATAGACGGCCGCGGCAGTGAGCAGTCCGCCGACGAGAGCGGCGATCGTGAGACCGAGCGTCGCGAACACTCCCACGGCGGTGCTGGTTCCCGACAGCACGATCAGCGAGATCGCCGCGACACTCGCGCCGGAGGTGATGCCGAGGATGTCGGGACTGGCCAGGACGTTGCGGGTGATCGACTGCATGAGAGCGCCCGACACCGCCAGTGCCGCCCCGACGAGCACGCCGGTGAGCGCGCGGGGGAGTCGCAGATCCATGACGACGAAGCGCTCGATCCGGCTACCTCCACCGAGCAGGACCTGGACGACGTCCGGGATGGACAGTGGGTAGTCGCCGCGCCCGACGTTCAGGCAGAACACCAGGAACAGTGCTGCCGCGAGAGCGATCGCGACGATCACCCGGGCCGGTCGACGCACCGTCGAGAGAGGGCCCAGCCGGAACGCGGGCCTGCCTGCCACCGCCGACGACGTGTCGTCGGCTTCGAGAGCGCGGGTCATAGGGAGACCAGCGTTCTGCGGCGCACCAGGGCGATGAAGAAGGGTGCTCCGACCAGAGCGAGCACGATGCCCACCTGCAGCTCGCCCGGCCGCACCAGAACCCGGCCGATGACGTCCGCGAGGACCAGCAGCACTCCGCCGAGGGCGCCGGCGAACGGCAGCAGCCATCGGTAGTCGGGTCCGGTGATCGCTCGCGCCACGTGCGGCACCACCAGGCCGACGAAGGCGATGGGACCGCAGGCGGCCGTGGCCGCGCCGGTGAGCAACGTGATCGCGACGATGCCGACGACGCGAGTGAGCGTGATGTTGGTGCCCAGCGACCGCGCGACGTCGTCTCCGAGACTGATGGTGTTCAGGGCCGGAGTGCCGGCGACCGCGATGATCAGGCCGACGACGATGAACGGCAGCACGGTCCAGAAGATGTCGAGTCCTCGTCCGGCCACCGATCCGACGACCCAGAAGCGGTAGCTGTCCAGCGTGGTCTGATCCAGCAGGACGACGGCATTGGTCATGGCCTGGAGGAAGAACGCGATGGCCGCGCCCGCCAGCGCGAGAGACAGAGGGTTGGCGCGAGCCCCGCCGAGCGAGGCCGTGCCGAACACGACGACGCTCGCGGCCGCCGCACCGGCGAATGCGAACCACAGGTATCCGCTGGGGGACGTGATGCCGAACAGAAAGATCGCGATGACGACGAAGAACGCGGCGCCCGCGTTCAGTCCCAGCAGGCCGGCGTCGGCAAGCGGGTTGCGGGTGTGTCCCTGGATCAACGCACCCGCGACGCCGAGCGCGATGCCGACGACCAATCCGAGAACGGTGCGCGGGAGTCGCAAGGACCGCACGATCACGTCCGTGTCGGTTCCGGTGGCAGAGAACAGCGCATGGAAGATCTCGGCGAAGGTGAGAGGTCGCGCACCGACCGCGATGCTCATCAGGGCGACCAGGACGAGCGCCGCGGCAAGGATGATCAGTCCGGTCGTCCGGCGCCGGCGCGCCGCGGCCGACGACGTGTCCTGCTCGATCGGTCGGAAGCCGTCGGCGACCGCCACGGATAGTCGGACGGTGGTGATCCGCGAACGCGGCCGGTGTCCCAGTGCTGCGCGTACACCGGTGGCGTTGCCGTCGCTGGTCCGCAAAATCAGCGCGAACAACGACTTACCGACGCTCTGACCGGCACGCCCGTCGCGAACCCCGCGATTCCACACCAGGACTGCGACGGCGGCGAGAACTGAGATGGCGGCGAAGACGACGCGGTCGACCTGGCCGCCGCCGTTGTCGTCGGCCAGCGATCGCACGATCACCGCACCGATGGCGAGAGGAAGGAGGGGGAGGGCGATGTCCACGGCAGCTGCCGCGACGACGGACGCGGTGCTGGGTGCCTGGCGGGTCTCGTCGAGCGTGGAGTAGTCGCGGTCCGAGCGGACGGTATCCGCGGGTTCCGGGAGTGCACCCGAGTCGGGAGCGTGCGCGAGGGGTGCAGTGTCACTCACGCTGAATCCCTCCCGTCGAACGTCGTTCATTTCACGTCTCTCCTTGGAAGGTTACGCAATCCTAAGCACTTGCGTACGCAGGGTCGGTCGGTGACGCGCACCACAACCGGTTGCACGTCAAGTATTGGTTAGGCTTACCTTATGGCGCAACGCCGTCCCGTCCGATCATGAGGAGCGCACACCGATGACAGTTCTCGCCGACATCGTCGTCTCGCCACCGGACCGCCGAGCGACCGTCGGTGCCGAGTTCCGTCGCACGATGACCACGCTCCGCCACCTCGATGCGAACGCTCCTCGTGTCTACGCGGTCGCCGACATGGCAGAACAGAGCAAACGTCGGTGGTGGTCCTTCGCCACCGGATGCGAGTCGGGCCGCTTCGCCGCACTGCACGGGCGTGCCCTGCTCGACCACCCCGATCCACATCGGGCGATCGAGCAGGTGTCGGCGGCGCTGGTCCACGCCGTCGTCGGACGCTCCGCTGCAGCGTTCGTCGCGTGCGCTCGATCCTGGGACCCGGGTCCCGAGAACCTCTGGATCCATCTGGACAGCGACGTCTGCATCGACTGGGCGGGAGTTCGCGACACCACGTTGCGCTCGGTGTCGTCGGCGTCGGTCGGGCGCAGTCGCGGCACGGTGGGTCTGCCGTGCGACGAGGCTCTCGCAGCCTGGATCGCGCATCGCGCGTCCCGATCGCTGGACGTCGCCGCTCAGGGACTGTCGACGCTCGGACCGATCGATAGAACCGGTCTGGGGCGCATCGTCGGAGACTCCGTTCTGGGTGCATCCGCGCGGGTTCCGATGTTGGGTACCGACCACGACCAGGAGGCGGGATGGCGACGCGGCCAGATGCTTCTCGACGCCCTGGCCGGCGCCGGGTGGCAGGTCCGCCGTCGTCGATACCCGTGACTTAGGCAAGCCTGTCCTATATGCTGAATCCGTGCCGACGAGCACACATCGACTTCGGACCGTGCCGGTGACCTGAGGGCTGCAGCGACACCGGCATCCGTGCCCCGGCGGGCCTCGCACACCACTGCGAGGCCCGCCGACTTTTCGGTCCGA
>NZ_JXQS01000010.1:0-119270 GCF_000834565.1 Rhodococcus sp. MEB064 | reverse complement strand
GTTCGTGTCCACCGAGATCTTGATCAGTTCGGCCATGCCGTTGCGAACCTGATCCTCGGGCAATGTGGCGAGGAAACTGAAGTCCAGCAACACCTTCTGCGACGCGTGGTACGCGCCCAGGCGGTTCTTGTGCTTGCCGTAGTTGACGGCGACCTTGATGCTCACGCTCGCGTCGATCAGACCGATGAGCGTGGTCGGGATGCGGATGTAGGGGGTGTTGCGTCGGTAGCTCGCGCAGGCGAAACCGGCCACGTCGGTGGTCAGGCCTCCGCCGACGACCAGTACCGGCTCGGTGCGGACGAGTCCGAACTCGTCGAACTTGCCGACGATGCGTTCGAACGTCTCGATCGACTTGGCCGTCTCCTTGATCTGGACGGGTACGACCGTCAGATCGATGTGGTGATGGGCGAAGTACGCGGTGATCCGGTCGTTGTACAGCTCGAGGACGCTGTCGTCCACGACCATGAGGCATCGGCCGTAGGGCGTGTAGCTGTCGGCGAGTTCGGTGTTGTCGACGTCGAAGACGCCGTCGACGTAGACCAGGTCGTACTCGATCTTCTCGTAGCCCTCCACATGGAAGGTTCTCTCGTCTGCCGTCACGCTTGCTTGAAGATTGCTCACTTGCATCTCTCCCGGGGAAAACAGTGCGCGAGCGGGGCGCTCGGCGCTGGAAAGGTGGAGTCGGACTCTCGGCTCAGGATCGAGCCGTCGCCAAGGATTCGAGGCGGACGGGGTCCAGGGATTCGACCGTCTCGGCCGCGCCGGCGAAGTCGCTGCCCGTGGTGTTCTCGTTCGGGAACGCGACGCACGTGATGTCCGCCGCCACGGCCGCCTTCACGCCGCCGGCGTTGTCCTCGACTGCGACGCACGATGCCGCGGATTCACCGAGCTTGCCCAGTGCGAAGGCGTAGGACGCCGGGTCGGGCTTACCCTGCTCGACGTCGTCGGCATCGACGATCACGTCGAAGGAGTCCGCGGAGACCTCGGGGGCGAGCGCCTCGAGCAGCGCTGCCACGTTGTCCTTGGAGGTCGTGGTGACGAAACCGACCTTGACGTCGTTCTTCTTCGCTGCGGAGATGGTGTCGACGACGCCGGGTCGCGGTGAGACGCCGGTCGAGGCGATCAACGATCGGAAAATTTCGGACTTGGTCGCGTGGACGGCGGACGCGTCGACGTCGACGCCGCGCTCCGTCGCGAAGTCCTCGATCCGGTTGGCGCCACCGTTGGATCCCAGCATCGAGATGTAGTCCTCACGAGACCAGTTCCAGTCGAGACCGTGGGTCGAGAATGCCTCGTTGAACGCTCGTCGTTGCAGTTCGGAGGTGTCGGCGAGGGTGCTGATGGAGCCGAAGAGGATTGCAGACATCGTTGTCCTTCCAGAGAACCATGGTGGGGGAGCACGGCGGCAGAGATGTCGAGATCAGGCGATGCCAGCCACTGGTGCTGTGACACCGGTCGATCGACCTGCCGAGCACGAAACTTACCCGACAGTACAGTAGTGGACTCGCCGTTCAATAGGTCTGTACTCGAAACTCGCGTAACTTCACCTTCACAGTGAGGAGGTGACGCGAACAGATGAGTAGTACCCCGGACGCTCGAAACAGAATCGGCGATCAGATCGCGGCGGAGGACGCACGCGTCTCGCGTACACGCGCGGATGTCTCACGAGCAGCCCTGGACGTCCTCACGAACGAGGGGTGGGAAGCCGTCACCCACGCTCACGTGGCACGTGTCGCGGGATATTCCAAGACCACGCTGTACACGCACTGGCCGTCCCGGTTCGACCTCCTGGGCATGGCGCTGGACGCGATCGGCGACATGCCGCACCACGAGATGACCGGCGATGCCCGGACCGATCTGGTGGGGGAGCTGCACGAATTCCGTCGCGCCATCAGCGAGCGGCGCCTCGACCGCATCCTCATGGCCATGGCGCAGTGGGGAGCGAGTGTGGACGAGATCGGACGGATGCGGCAGCGCATCGTCGACGACGGTCAGCAGTACACGCGGCGCATCATCGGCGAGATCGCCTCGGGTCCCGATCTCGATGCCGCCGTCACGATGCTCTCGGGCGCCGTCATCTGCCCCGCCCTGATGTACGGGACGCTTCCCGACGACGCCACGATCGACGCCGCCGTCGACATCGTGCTGGCAGGACTGCGGCGACCCGAGCAGCAGGTCTGAACCCCGGCGCTACCGCCCGACCAGTTCCTCCACCCGTCGCCGCGACTCGGACCTGTCGGCCAGAGCCACGGTCAGTTCGACGAACGCACGCTGCAGGCGATCCTCGTCACGCTCGAGGCGCCGTCGAGCGGCAGCGATGCGGCGACGCTCGCCGTCGCGGACGTGCTGGGCCAGTTCCTGCCGCTGGACGAGCAGGAACACGTCGGGATGGGTGGGATACATGGCAGTCCTGGTGCTGATCGGGTCGTCTCGGTCGTACGTTGCCCGATCAGAGTGGCAGCGACGACCACTGCACGTCGACTGATTTATCGCGTCGGCCGAGCAGCCTCGAGCACGCCGACGACGAATCGCACCGATCCCTCGACCAGGTCGGCCCGCGGAGTTCGGTAGTCGTCCATGATCCAGGTCAGGGCGGTGTGGCTGAGACCGCCGACGGCGGCGGTGACCAATCGGTCGGTGAATTCGGCGTCCGCGGCTTCGGGGAGAACCTGCGCGAGGTAGGACGTCATGAAGTCCCCGAACTTCCGCATCGTCGCCAGGTAGGTGCTGTCGACCTGCGGGGCTACGCCGAGCACTTCGAGCCAGACGACGCGGGCCGTCGTGCGGTCCTGTACCGCGGCGAAGAAGCCGTCGAGGCCGCGGCGGACGAATTCCGACGTGTCGGCGCCGGGCGGCGCCGTCGACAACGCGGTGGCCGCGGCGTCGGTCAAGGTGTCGATGCACTCGAGGTAGACGGCGACGAGGAGGTCCTCCATCGTCGGGAACAGCTCGTAGAAGTACCGGTCGGCCACGTGTGCGTCGCGGCAGATGCCGCGCACCGTCGACGCCCGGAATCCGACCGAACCGAAGGATTGCCTGCCCGCGTCGAGAATCTGACGCCTCCGCCGAGCCGTGCGTTCGTCGGGGCTCTGGCCGCCGTAGGTGCGCGGTGCGCGAGCCTGATCTGTCACCCGGCCATTCAACCGGTAGCAGCCAGTCCCCGCGACGCTCCCCCGTCGACGGCGACGCAGTGGCCCCCTGATCGTTTCGCGCGATACATCGCGGCGTCACCGCGGTCGACGAGATCGGCCACCGTGGACGTCAGTCGTCTCCTGTCGGACAGCAGCGCCCTGGTCGCCGACATGGCCAGTCCGACGCTCGCGGTCACGGTCGGACCCGCCGCGTTCCCCGCGACGATATCGCGGACCGCACGGGCGGTCCGCAGAGCGTCCAGCGCATCGTCGTAGAGGTCGAAGATCAGGAATTCCTCACCGCCGTGCCGGGTGATGACGGCGGTGGGACCCGCGGCTGTGACGAGGCCGCGAGCGACACGGATCAGCACCTCGTCCCCGACGTTGTGCCCGAGTTCGTCGTTGATGCGCTTGAACTTGTCCAGATCCAGGATGATCACCGCCGCGACAGGCCGCTGATCGTCCGTCCGTGCATCGTCGGCGAGGACCCGCAGCCGGGTCTCGAGACCACGTCTGTTCGACAGACCCGTCAATGGATCGAACAGCGACATGTCCGCGTCGACGCGGATGAGGTGGACACCCAACTCGATGGTCAGCGGGACGACCACACCCACGACCGTCAGCATGACGGCCTTCGCGGCACCGATGGCCAGGTCGAAGGCGGGATCGAGGACCACCCGCACGGACAGCAGTGCGATGGAGAACGCGCACCACGCCACGTGCGCGACCAGAACTCTAGGACCCAGGAGGAAGGTCGCATAGGTGCCGAGCAGGACCAGCAATCCGGCACCGCTGAGGCCGGCGAGCGTGTTGGAGTCGAGGAAGCAGACCAACGTGATCGCGATGTCGGAGAAGGCGAGGAACGCGATCGATTCCCGGAACGACGGCCAGTCCGCGACGTTCCATCGGACCGCCCAGGCGATCCCCAGGACGATCACCGTCACGACGACGATGCGGTCGACCGTGCCCTGAGCGCCGGACGGTGATCCGAGTGAGAGCAGCGCGATGGCCGTGAGAACGATCGTCAGGAGCGAGACGAAGACGCGGATCCAGCGACCGAGTCCCCGGGACTCGACGAACATACGCAGGAGGTGAGTATCGCGCTGGGAATCCCAGCACTCCCTCACCAGCGCGCGCAGCGTCATGGACGGGGACGATACCCGTCATGGCTCGATCAATGGTGCAGACGACCGGATAAAAGGCCGATAAACGGGTGAAAAGACCGTTCAGGGTCGGCGGGACTCCAGATCGCGGATCAACGACCTGATCGTGCGGTCCCGTTCGAGCAGCAGGTCCGTCACCGGGTTGGCGATGCCCCGCAGTGCCGACATCGGACGCCACCGGCCGGGGATCTGGATGCGCGGGCGACGTCGTTCGATGCCGTCGGCGACGCCGACCGCGACGTCGGCGGGGTCGACAGGTGTCAGCAGCGGCGTCGGGAATGCCCGCTGGACCAGTCGTGTCGCCAGGTCGTCCCCGCCGAAGGCAACGTCGGCGATGGGGGTCGACACCCAGCCCGGGTAGAGAACGCCGGCGGTCGCTCCGGTGTGCGCCAGCTCCGCGCGCAGAGCACGTCCGATCTGCTCGACCGCGGCCTTGGTGGCGGCGTACGGCGCGTTCGCCACCCCGTTGAGATACGCGTACGTCGACGACGTGATCAGGATGTGTCCGCGGGATTCGACGACGTCGGGAAGGGTCGCGCGCACGGTGTTCCACACACCCTGCAGGTTCACCGCCACGACCTTCTCGAAGACACCGTCGGGAACCGTGGCGACGGTGTGGGCGGCGCTCCCGCTGGAGATACCGGCGTTGGCGTGGACGATGTCGATCCGACCGAAACGTTCGCGCACCGTCGCGGCCATGGCCTCGAGGTCGGCCTGCGACGTCACATCCACCCGGAGCGCCGTCGCGTCGCCTCCGATTTCGCGGGCCACGTCGTCGACCGCGGGCGCGACGTCGAGGAGGACCACCGACGCGCCGCGGCGAGCGAGTTCACGCGCCACCGCGGATCCGATGCCCCCACCCGCGCCCGTCACGACGGCGACGGCGCCTCGGATGGGGAGCCTGCTGTGTCGACCGATCATGCGACTGCGGTCCTCTCGTGGCTGGTGACGGGACGGAGACGGTGGTGGTCACGACGGAAGCGGGAGGCGAGCCGTCGATAGGTGAAGCTGAAACCGGGGAACATCGCGATGACCCGACCCGACTTCGACTGGTACCAACTGGTGCACCCGCCGGTCTTCCACACGGTTCGGGTCATCTCGCGGTGCACCATCTCCGTGTACTCGGCCTCGGCCTCGGTCGTGACCTCGATGCTGCGTGCGCCGCGGCCGATCGTGTGGGTGATCGCATCCATGATGTACCTCATCTGAGCTTCGATGACGAAGATCGCCGAGGTGTGGCCGATACCGGTGTTGGGCCCGGTCACGATGAACAGGTTGGGGAACCGCGGCACGGCCGTTCCGAGGTACGCGCGTGGGTAGTCCGCCCACACGTCCCGCAGGGTCGTCCCGTCCTGCCCGATCACGGGGTAGGAGATCACGCCGTCGGTCGCGTCGTAGCCGGTGGAGAACACGATGAGGTCGAGGTCGATGCGATGTCCGCCGGTGGTCGTGATCCCGCTCGGCGTGATCTCGGCGATGCCGTCGTTCCGATCGTGCAGAGTCGTGTTCGGCGCCGCAATGGCCGGATAGAGAGTGTTGGACAGGATGATCCGCTTGCACCCGATGGTGTAGTCGGGAGTCAGGGCCGCCCTCAGTTCGGGGTCGGCGACCTGGGTCTCGAGCAGCTTGCGCGCGTGTCTTTCCGCGAACAGCCACAGACCTGCCCGCGAGTACTTGAACCCGATGATCCTGGTCTCGAGCTTCCAGTAGACGGCGGCGCGTAGCGCGCGGTGCACGGGCCCGATCGTCAGGAGTCGACGCTGCCACGGTCTGAACGTGCGGTCCGGTCGCGGCATCACCCAGTGCGGGGACCGCTGGAACACGTGGAGCGACGCGACGTCGGGCTGGATCGCCGGGATGATCTGCGCGGCGCTCGCGCCGCTGCCGATGATCGCGACCCGTTTGCCCCGGTAATCCACGTCGTGGTCCCACTCGTTGGTGTGGAACCGGTCGCCGCCGAAGGTGTCCCGGCCGGGGAACGGCGGAATCACGGGCGTGCTCAACGGGCCGGTCGCATTGACGACGAACTGAGCGGAGTACTCGCCCGCGCTCGTCGAGATGTGCCAGGTGTCGTCGATCCACTCGATGCGCTCGACCGTGGCGCCCAGCACGGTGCGGTCGGCGAGCCCGTGCTTGGTCACGACGTGGGTGGTGTACTCCTCGAGTTCGTGCTGCTCGGCGAACATCCGCGACCAGTCGTAGGGCTCGGACGCGATCGAGTACAGCGGGCTCTGGACGTCGACGCCCGCGCCGGGGTAGGAGTTCTGTCGCCAGGTGCCGCCAGGGAAGTCGCGTCGTTCCAGGATGACGAAGTCGTCGATCCCTCGACGGAGGAGTTCGAGTGCGGCGCACTGTCCGCCGAATCCGCTACCGATGATGACGACCGTGAAGCTGGGCACGTCGCGAGCTCCTTCCAGCATGTGATGACAGGCATCATCACACTCGGGCACCATCACACCACGGACGGGGCCGGATGATCTACTGGCTCGACCGACACAGCCCACTGCGCGTACCCCACTGGAAAGAGCCCCGATGTCCGTTGTCCCGGAGACACCCGATGCTCCCCGGTCCCTGTCCAGCCCCCTGACGCTGCCGAACGGCCAGGTCCTGCCGAACCGGATCATGAAGTCCGCGCTGAGCGAGGCTCTGGGTACGTCCGACAACGCACCCGACATCCGCCTGACACGTCTGTACGGACGGTGGGCCGAGGGCGGTTACGGCCTGCTGGTCACCGGCAACGTGATGGTCGATCATCGCCACCTCGGTGAGCCCGGCAACGTCGCGGTCGAGGACCGCCGCGACATGGACGCACTGTCCCGCTGGGCGAAGACGGCGCAGGACGGCGGCACGCCGATCTGGATGCAGATCAACCACCCCGGTAGGCAGGGCAACCCGGTCACGACGGTCGGGGGCACCATCGCGCCGTCGGCGGTCGGTCTCGACATCCCCGGAATACCTGCCCCACGCGCGGCGACGACCGACGAGATCGAGTCGATCATCGAACGTTTCGCGGTGACCGCGGCACTCGCGGAGGAAGCCGGTTTCGACGGAGTCCAGATCCACGCGGCACACGGGTATCTCGTCAGTCAGTTCCTGTCACCGCTGTCGAACGTGCGTACCGACGAGTGGGGCGGCGACATCGACGGCCGCGCACGATTCCTGCTCGAGGTCATCCGTCGAGTCCGGTCACGCGTGAGTCCCGGGTTCGCCGTCGGCGTCAAGCTCAACTCGGCCGACTTCCAGCGTGGTGGATTCAGCGAGGACGAGTCGCGCGCCGTCATCGCGATGATCGGCGACCTCCCGGTCGACTTGATCGAGATCAGCGGCGGCAGTTACGAATCCCCGGCCATGATGGGGAAGTCGGTGTCGGCGAGCACGGCGTCGAGAGAGGCGTACTTCCTCGAGTACGCGGTGACCGTCCGCGACATCGCCCCGCACATCCCGCTGGCCGTCACCGGCGGCTTCCGCACCCGTGCGGGCATGGACGACGCGATCGCGTCCAGCGCCTGCCACGTGGTGGGGCTCGGTCGACCGACCGCGGTAGCTCCCGACGCGGCGCGCGACGTTCTCTCCGGTCGCATCGACACCCTGCCCAGCCCGTCGATCTCCGTCCCGGTGCCCGCCAGATTCGCCACCACGCGGTCCGTCCGGTCGCTCGACGGATTGCTCGACCTGCAGTGGCACACCGATCAGTTGCACCGCATGGGAGCGGGCAAGGAGCCGGATCCGGCTCGGCCGATCACCCGCACGCTCGTGTCGTCTCTGCAGCGCAACGGAATCGACGCAGTGCGTGCCAAGCGACGAGGACCGGCAGGCGCACCGTCGGCGGCCGCGTCGTCGCGCATGGCCGGCGTGTTGTCTCTGGTGCGTCGATACGTGGTCGGTCCGATCGTGCGAATTTTCCGCGGCGGACCGACGTCGGGCGCGTAACCTCCCCTCAGCGAATCTCGGGGGGAGATTCTCGGCGGGGAGGCTGTAGATGCGTGCAGTGCGAGACGACTATCGAGCGTGGAGGAATCTGGGGCCGGGCGGTCTGCCGGCCAATCCGGTGGGATGGGCGTGCGCGACGCTCCTGCGTCCCTTCGGCAGGGACGGGACCGTCGCGGCGGCCGACGGTGCGTCCGATCTGGACCTGCCTGTCCGCCGGGGTGAGCGCCCGGCGGTAGCGCCGCACCCCATTCCGCACCGGCAGGTGGCCCTGGATGCGGAACCGGCCACCGTCCGCGTCCTCGAACGGCACCTCTCGTCCTTCGCCGACGACTCGTCCTTCAGGACGGCACGCAGCAGGTTCGAGCGCCGAGGAGATGCGCTGTTCCTCACGGACATCTCAGCGGCACCGCCGTGGATTCGACAGGCCGGTGGAGAGTTGGCGCATGTCCACGCGGGGCAGGGCTCCCTGCACGTCGTGGCGGATCCGGGCGATGCGGAGGTCATCGTGAGCAGAGGTTGGGGTGAGCGGCATCCGCTCGCCGGCCGACGGATGCTGGGCCTGCCGTACTCCTACGTGTTCCTGTACGCACCCCGCGACGGCGAGGACCTGTCGACTGTCCTCGCCGTCGTGGACCGTGTCGTCCGACGCGCCTCAGCGGGCGGACAATAGACCCAGCGACTCGAGATCACGCACGTACTTCTCGATCAGATCCTGCGTCAGATGCGGGATCTCACCTGCGTCGCCGAGTCCAGCCTCCTTCACCGCGGCGCGGAACACCTCGGCGGGAAGAGGGGATCCCGCGGTCGGGGTATCCGGGTGCGCGTAGGCGTGCACCAACGGGAGCACGGAATGCGTCCGTTGCGACGCCGGCAGCGCGGCGAGTGCGTCCGAGAATTCCCGGAACCACTCGTCGTGGTCGGAGATGCGGCGAATGGTCCTGCCCGAGTCGATGATCCAGTCGACGACGGTGTCGAGGGACACCCCGTCGTCGTGTGGGTTGATGATGTCGAAGGTGCGGTACCCGTCGACTCCGCGGCGTCCCAGCTCGGTGATGGCCGACGCCGTGAAGTCGGCCGGCAACCCGTCGTAGTGTCCGCGCGGGCGACCTGCATCGTCCGTCGGGACGCCGGTGTCGGTGCGGTAGAACGTCTCCGGTGCGATTCCGGTCGCGATGACGGACAGAATCGTGCGGGTGAAGATGTCGGGGACATTCAGCTGACCGGTCCATCGCGGGTGCGCGAGGATCATGTCGGACCGGAAAACCGTCACCGGGAGGCTGAACCTGTCGAACGCGTTGCGCAGCAACACCTCTCCGGCCCACTTGGACGTGCCGTATCCGTTGGCGTAGGACTCGTCGACAGGGCGGCTCGGGCTGACGTCACGGATGTCCCCGTCCTCGACGAAATCGGCCACGCCGGCAGCCACGGCCACCGTCGACAGATAGGTCACCGGCTTGACGTGGTCGGTCAGCGCCAGACGGATCACCTCGGCGGTACCCACGACGTTCGAGCCGAACAACTGCTCGTAGGGCAGCGCGTGGTTGACCAGTGCGGCGGGGTGCACGATGCGATCCACCCCGGTGCACAGTGCTGTCCATGCCTCGGGAGACATCCCGAACATCGGATCGCCGACATCGCCCGCGACCACCTGCAGAGTCGTCTCGGCGAGGGCCCTGTAGCGAGCCGTCAGCGCGTCGTCGCCGCTGTCGAAGGCGGCATCCAGGCGAGCCCGAGCATCGTCGGCGTCGCGACCACGGACGACACACACGAGCGTGCCGTCGACGGCAGCCATGCGCTCGAGCCATTCCAGGCACAGGAAGCGTCCGAGGTACCCGTTGGCGCCCGTGAGCAGAACCGTGCTCACCTCGGTGCGAACCGGGTCGGCGGACTCCGCCGCGGACAGGAACTCCGCATCGAAGAACGCGTCCAGACGGAGGTCGTCGGCGCGTACCTCGGTCGCCCCGCGCCCGTGGACGGACGCGAACGTCGTGGTCCCGGAATCACTGGCGACCGTCTTCTCGATGTACGCGGCCACGGCTGCGAGGTCCGACGTCGGCGAGATGACGACGGACACCGGGACGTCGATGTCGAAGATGTCGTGCAGGACCGTCGCGAAGGTCAACGCGGACAACGAGTCCCCACCGAGATCGATGAAACGTGCGGAGGGCTCGACGTCGGTGTCGGCGCACCCCAGCAGCGCCGCGGCTGCCTCGGCGACGGTCTCGGCGACCGGTGCACCGGGTCCACGGCGGCGGAGCTCGCCGAGCTTCGTGCTCTGCCCCTCGTCGATGTCGCGGTAGCGCGCTTCGAGGGCATCGCCGTACGCGTCGGTCAGCGCCGGACGGAGCTGCTTGTTCGCGCCGGAGAGCAGACCGTTCGCCACCGTGAACGGCTCGTCGGCCAGAATGATGTCGCGGGGAATCTCGTAGGACTCGAGCTCCTCGGCACGGGCGACCCGCTGCACGGACGCCAGCACCTCACGGGCGTCGGCGCCGTCGGTCGGAACCACGACGGCCAGCAGGTACGCACGCTCGCCGCTCCCGTGCACGAAGATCTGGTCCACCGCATCCGCGGATGCGTAGATCGACTCGAGCCTGGACAACGCGACAAACTCGCCCTGCGCCAACTTCAGCACGTTCTTGCGGCGATCGAGGTACACCAGATGGTCCGGCGCGGTCTCCTCGACGACGTCACCAGTGCGGTAGAAACCGTCGTCGCTGAGCATCTCGGCGGTCACGTCGGGCCGCTTGTAGTACCCGGGGATGAGGGAGGTCGTCTTGAGCAGCAGTTCGCCGCGAGGGTGCGGTCGATCCGAGGTGAGGTACCCCAGCTCGGGAACGTCGTCGAGTCGGTACTCCGTGACCGGGGGCCGTTGGACGACACCGTCGAAGAGCACCATGCCGGCCTCGGTCGACCCGTAGTTGTTCTGCACCTGCGTCTCGAGAAGTTCGGACATGAACTCGACGACTTCCGGGGACGTCGGTGCGGTTCCGACCACTGCCGAGAGGATGCGTCCGCCCAGCGTCGTGGAGCGCATGTCCGCGAGCACCTCCGAACGCACGTCGTCCGCGCTGCGGCCGGTGCGGCGTGCTTCCTTGTCCACACGACCGAGTGCTGTCTGGCGGAGCAGGTCGCAGACGCGCGGGACCAGCATCGCCACGGTCGGTCGGGCGAGCGAGAAGTCCTCGAGCAGGGTGGACAGGTCGCTCGACGCCGTGAAGTGCACGGTTCCACCGGCCGCGAGTGTCGTGAACACGAGTGCGCGTCCGGCGAGGTGACTCATGGGGAGGTAGTCGAGCGTGATCACGGGCGGTGTGTTCTCGCCGGCATCGTCGTCCGAGCGGCTGTACCAGTGGGCCGTGGACCACTGGCGTGCGACGATCCGCTCCGTGTGGATCGCGCCCTTCGGGGTGCCCGTACTGCCGGAGGTGTAGACGAGTGTGGCGATGCGCTCGGGATCGCCGGATTCCGCGTGGGGTACGGGAGCGGACTCCGCGCCGCGCCGGAGTGCATCGGCCAGCGTTTCGACCACGACGCCGCTGTCGGCCGACGCCTCGCGCGCTGTCCGGAGACGGTCCGCGTCGTCGTCCACCCGTGAGTCGTGATCGAGCACGACCACTCGGCGGACCGTCGGGCACGCGGCGACGATCTGGGACGCCACCGGCAGGTGCCCGCTGTCGACGACCAGGACGACCGGCTCGACCTCGGCGGTGATGTCGACGAGGCGTCGGGCGGCTGCGCCGGCTTGGAGCGGTACCGATACCGCTCCCGACCACACGGTGGCAAGCTCGGCCACCACGTACTCGGCGCTGGCGAAGCCGAGAGTCGCGATGAACGACCCGGGTGTCACGACGTCGGACACGGCGGTGGCGAGCGAGCGTGCGTCCGACCAGAGGTCGGCATAGGTGACGGTGTCGATGCGGGGGAGGAGGGACCGAACGTGGCGTCCGTCGGCGTCCTCGGCGATGTCGTGTGCACGCCGGCCGAGCGCAGGGCGTGAGGCGTATCGAGACATGACCTCGTCCACCATGCGGATCAGGTCGGGCGAGAGTTCCGTGGCTGCGTCCGAGACCGATCGGTCCGGTGCCGCTGCGCGGAACTCGTCGTCACCTGAGAAGAGCTCGGAGATGCGTTCGGAGACTTTCCGTGCCCGGTCGTGCTCCCGCGTGATGGTGCTGGTCATGATATTTCCCCCTCGGTATGCCGATCGTGTTTTATATCGTTACCCGAACTAAGAGTAGTTCGGGCGAGATGGCAGTAAACGTGATGTGTGCCATACGTAGTCCGAAAAGTCCGCTCTGCGAGGAAGATCCGTGTCGTCGCAAGTCCCGCGAATCGGGCGCGCGCGTCGGTGGCGGATACTGGTCGCGTGCCGGAGAAGATGCCGACGTCCAGGGTGGCCCGGGGCGCCGAGGTGGGTCGCCTCGTCGCGGGCCGCACCGCGCGCAACGCCACCCTCCGCATCCGGATGGCCGGCCGCACCGAGGCGCTGCGCACCGCCCTGTCGGAGAAGGAAGCCGTTCGCTCGGCCGAAAGGGTCGTGACGGTACTCGGCGGTCTCCGAGGCGCGGCGATGAAGCTGGGCCAGATGCTGTCGACGCTCGACCTGTCCTTCGTGCCCGACGAGCACCGCGAGGAGTTCCATCGCAAGCTCGCAGACCTGCAGAGCAGGGCTCCCTCGGTGTCGTTCGCGGACATACGGCGGGTCGTGGAGGCCGATCTGGGTGCACCGATGTCCACGTTGTTCGCCCACATCGACGAGGAACCGTTCGCGGCGGCGTCCATCGGACAGGTGCACCGCGCAGAACTTCACGACGGTCGGATCGTCGCGGTCAAGGTGAAGTACCCCGGCATCGACGAGGCTGTCCGCGCCGACCTCAAGAATCTGTCGTTCTATCTCAAGCTGCTGCCGACGAGCATCCCGATGCTGTCCTCGCGTGCGGTCGTCGACGAGTTGCGGCGCAATCTCGAGGCCGAACTCGACTACGTCACCGAGGAAGCGACGCACCGGCGGGCGGCCGCTCTCTATCGCGAGCATCCTCACTTCTTCGTTCCGGACACCGTTCCGGAGCGTTGCGGTTCCGAGGTCCTGACGACGGATTTCGTCGACGCGGTGTCGTTCGAGGACATCCGGGCGATGCCGGCCGACGTCCGTGATCGTGTCGGAGAAACGGTGTTCCGCTTCTACATCGGGTCGCTGCACACACTCGGCGAGTTCTGCGGTGATCCGCACCCCGGGAACGTGCTGCTCTCGAAGGACGGCCGCGTCACCTTCATCGACTTCGGGCTCTATCTGAGAATGACTCCCGCGGATGTCGCCTTCGAGCGGGACTGTTTGCGTGCGGCCATCGAAGGGCGGGGAGACGACCTGCTGGCCGCGATGTCCTCGCGCGGAATACTCGACCCCGCGGCGAGGGTCACGGGGCAGGACTGCCTCGACTATGTCGAGGCCGCAGCAGAATTGAGCCTCACCGACGAGCAGGTGACAGTCACTCCGGAGATGGCGGGGGCATGTTTCCTCCTTGCCGTCGATCCTCGCTCCGGGAACTTCGGTGAGATGACGAAGCAGTGGCTGCCACCGGAACACGTGTTCTCACGGCGCGCGGATTTCCTGACGTTCGGCATCCTGGGCCAATTGCGGGCCACGGGGAACTGGGGCCGGATTGCACGAGAATGGCTCTACGACGAGGCTCCGGCCACACCGATGGGTGTCGACATCGCAGAATGGTCCGCCCGGTGGAGGTGAAGGACCGCATCCTCGCGGCCGCCGTGTCCTGCCTCGAGACCGGCGGCGTCGATTCGGTATCCGTCAGTTCCGTCGCCGAGCGAGCGGGGGTCTCTCGGCCGACGGTCTACGCGCACTTCGGAACTCGCGATCTACTGCTCTCGGAGGCCCTCCGCGTCGTCAGTGGGCGAACGGTCACCGCCGTCGTGGAGGCCGTGGCGGACGCGAAGTCTCCGTCGGAGTTCCTCGTCGAGGCGATGGTCGCTGCTCGATCGAGTTTCCGTTCCTCGCCTGCGTTCGCGCCGTTGGTGCATCCGCGCCCCGGCTCGGTCATCTCGGACGAGACGGTGTTCGCTCCCGCGGTCCTCGCCATGGCGTCGGCCTTCCTGGCGCCGGCGCTGGTCGACGTCGAGGCTGCGGAGCACGACGAGATCGCCGATCTCTGCATCCGTCTGTTCCTGTCCCTCATCCAGTTGGACAGCGCGGCAACACGATCCGACGAGGATCTCAGGGGCTACCTGCGGCGACGGCTCCTTCCCTCGTTGCACCTCCGACCACGCGCTTGACAAATTTGGCACATCTGTAAAAGCTGTAAGCAATCCGGGGGGATCACGATCCGGGGGACTGATCAGCGCTCACGAGGCGCGACGCTGTCGAACTGTCACGCCTCGACCTCTGGAGCCTCATGCTCACCCACGACCGACGTACGTTCATCACGGGCACTCTTGCTGCCGTGGCCTTCGCGAGCGTTGCCCGCGCCGTTCCTGCCGGTGCCGTTCCCGCCGACTCTGCTGCCGCCGGGTCGGTGCCGCCGAACTTTCCGGCCGGGATCGCGCTGTTCCGCCAGAAATATCAGAACTGGTCGAAGGAGATCGTCGTCGACGGTGTCTGGACATGCTCACCTCGACACGCGGACGACGTCGTCACCCTCGCGGACTGGGCGGTCGAGCACGGCTACCGGCTCAGGCCTCGCGGTGCGATGCACGGGTGGACGCCCTTCACGATCGAGGTGGGGGAGGACCTGAGTCGGGTCGTGTTGGTGGACACCATGACCGGGATGACCGAGGTGTCCGTGGACGTCGAACGGTCCACCGTCACGGCGGGAGCCGGCGCCACCCTGCACGCGATCCTCTCGGCCTTGGAGACTCACGGCCTCGCGTGGTCGAGCGTGCCCGCGCCGGGGGTGCTGTCCATCGCCGGAGCGCTCGCGGTGGGAGCGCACGGTGCGGCACTGCGCGCGACGGGAGAAGTCGGAGCGCCCGGTTCGACGCTCGGCTCGCTGAGCAATCTGGTGACGTCGATGCGGGTGGTCGCCAAGGGTAGCAACGGTTTCGAGCTTCGCACGGTGGCACGGGGCGACGACGACGCACCGGCATTGGCTACCCATCTCGGCCGGGCGTTCGTCACCGAGGTGACTCTGCAGGCACACGAGCTGGTGCCCATGCGGTGTCGGAGTTTCACCGACATCGGCTGGTCCGAGATGTTCGCAACCGCGGGGTCTTCCGGTCGAACCATGGAGTCGTTCCTCGACAGCGCCGGGCGTGCGGAGGCGATCTGGTATCCGTTCACGGACACGCCGTGGCTCAAGGTCTGGTCCCTCGCCCCGATGCGACCACAGGGTTCGCGACAGGTGACGGAGCCGTACAACTATCCGTTCTCCGACACTTTGCCGGAGGCCGTCTCGGACGTCATCGGTGCCGTCGTCTCCGGCCGCACCGACCTGACACCCGGACTCGGCAGGATGTTCCTGGCGGCGACCGTGGCGGGCTTGGCGGCAACCGCGTCGTCGGACATCTGGGGCAATCCCAAGAACGTGCAGTTCTACATCCGTCCGAGCACGCTTCTGTTGACGGAGGGCGGTGGTGCGGTGCTCACGTCGCGAGCGAACGCTGCCACTGTCGTGCACGACTTCACGCAGTGGTTCCGCGCGCGGGTGGATCACTATGCCGCGCTCGGTCGGTACCCGATCAACGGTCCGGTCGAGATCCGGTGTTGTGGACTCGATCAGGAGGACGACGTGCTCGTGGAGTCGGCAGGGGCGCCGACGCTGTCCGCCATGCGTCCGCGGCCGGATCGTCCGGAATGGGACACGGCGATCTGGTTGAACGTGCTGGGCATTCCCGGTACGCCCGGAATGTTCGCCTTCTACCGGGAGATGGAGCAGTGGATGCGTCAGCGCTTCGATGGGGTCGATTCGGTGTTCCGACCGGAGTGGTCGAAAGGGTGGGCGTTCTCGGAAGACCGGCCGTACGAGGATGCCGAGGCTCTCGGTAGCGCGATCCCGCAGTCGTATCGGGACGGGTACGAGGGCGATCGCACATGGGACACGGTCGTAGACGTCGTCGACCGTCTCGACCCGGATCGGGTCTTCTCCAACGCCTTCCTCGACCGTTTCGTCCGGTAATGACGTGAGCTGCACCACAACCGTCGTCGGAAGGTGGTCAGGTGGGCGGCTGGAGCTCTAGTTTGAAGCAGTTGTTTTAAATCAACTGGTTTAACTGCTACGGCTGATGGAGCTCGTGATGTCGACACCCGCACCCGCCACTCTCGACGAGGATGTGACCGGCACCGGTCGGATCGTCGGCGTTCTCGCATTCGCCGGCATCACGGTCGCGCTCATGCAGACGTTGATCATCCCGATCGTCCCGCAACTCCCGACGCTCGTGAACGCGTCCGCCGCGAACACCGCGTGGGCCATCACCGCGACTCTGTTGGCAGGTGCGGTCGCCGTGCCGGTCACGGGACGACTCGGCGACATGTTCGGCAAACGCCGACTGCTGCTGGTCAGTCTCGCTCTGCTCGTGGCAGGGTCCGTGGTGGGCGCCCTGGCCACCAGCCTGATTCCGCTCATCATCGGCCGTGCGCTGCAGGGTCTGGCGGCCGGTGTCATTCCCCTGGGCATCTCGATCATGCGCGACGTCCTGCCGAGCCGGAAGCTGCCCGGATCCATCGCGCTGATGAGTGCGTCGCTCGGAGTCGGTGGAGCGCTGGGACTTCCGGCCGCCGCGGTCATCGCCGAGTACGCCAGCTGGCACTTCCTCTTCTGGACCGCCGCGGCTCTGGGGCTGATCGTCACGGCACTCGTCGTCGCCGTGATCCCCGAGTCGGATGCACGGACCGGCGGTGCGTTCGACTTCGGCGGCGCCGCAACGCTGTCGGTCGCGTTGGTGACTCTGCTGCTCGGCATCTCGAAGGGATCCGACTGGGGATGGACGAGTGCGCGCACACTCGGACTGCTGGTCGTGGCCGTGGTGGCGTTCGCTGCGTGGGTGACGTGGGAGCTGCGTTCACCGCAGCCGCTGGTCGATCTCCGAGTCTCGATGCGTCGACAGGTGCTGTTCACCAACGCCGCGTCCATCATGCTCGGCTTCGCCATGTTCGCGCTCAGTCTCGTTCTGCCGCAGATTCTCCAGCTTCCCGCGGCGACCGGAGTCGGCCTCGGCAAGTCCGTTCTGGTGGCCGGTCTGGTGATGGCGCCGTCCGGCCTCGTGATGATGGCAGTCGCGCCGTTGTCGTCGCGGATCACCACCACGCGCGGCCCCAAGACCACCTTGATGGCGGGCGCCGGTGTCGTCGCCGTCGGCTACCTCGCCGGCATCGTCCTGATGGGCGCCGTGTGGCAGCTGGTCGTGGTCTCGCTGATCATCGGCGCAGGAATCGGCCTGGCGTACGGCGCCATGCCGGCCTTGATCATGTCCGCCGTTCCGGCGACCGAGACGGCCGCGGCGAACAGCTTCAACACGCTCATGCGTTCTCTCGGAACGTCGTTCGCCAGCGCTGTCGCCGGCGTGATCCTGGCATCGATGACCGTGACACTCGGCTCCGCGCAGGTGCCCACCCAGAACGCGTTCCGCGTCGTGATGGCCGTGGCCGCAGGGGCCGCTGTGCTCTCGGTTCTGCTGGCGTCGTTCCTGCCCGCCCACGGTCGTACGGACGACGCGGCCTCGGACGTGGTGGGCGGTCCGGTCGACGCGCACGGCGTCCGACCGGTCCAGCCCGTCGACTGACTACGCTCTTCAGTCGTGACCAGGGTCCGCACGGCGCGTTCGGAGAGCACACGCGAAGCGATCCTCGATGCTGCCGAACGCCTCTACGCCGAGAACGGCGTGGTGTCGGTGTCCAACAGGCAGGTCGGAGATGCGGCCGGTCAGGCGAACAGTGCGGCTGTCGGGTACCACTTCGGCACCAAGGAAGACCTCGTCCGGGCCATCGTGGTGCGGCGATCCGCGGGGGTCGAGCAGTTCCGGGCGTCGCATGTCGCCGCCCTCGGTGACCGCCCCGACCTTCGCGGGTGGGTGTCGGCACTCGTACGGCCGTCCACCGAGTACTTCGCCGACGTCGGACACTTCACCTGGTACGCCCGGTTCGCCAGTCAGGTGATGACGGATCCGACGCTCCGCACGATCCTCGTGGAGGAATCACTGTCCTCGCCGGGTTTGCGCGAGACGGTGGACGGCGTGAACTCGTGCCTGCCTCCCATGCCCGTCGACGTGCGTGTCGCCCGAGGCGGAATGGCTCGGACGTTGCTCGTCCACGTCATGGCCGAGCGCGAAGCTGAGATCGCCGCGTCCGACGGAGACCGCGCCGCACTGTGGCGGGCGAGCGGGACCGATCTGGTCGACGCCATCGTCGGAATCTGGCAGGCGACCGTCACGAGGTGACCGGTCAGGTGTGCGATCTGCCGGTCTCGATCAGGAGCACCCCGGCGATGATCAATACGATTCCCGCGGACATCGTCCTGGTCAACGGTTCGCCGAACAGCAGACGGCTCGCGATCGCGGTGACGGCGATGCCGGTCGCCGCCCAGATCCCGTAGGCGACCCCGATGCCGAGCCCCGCCGACAACGTGAGGGCGAGGAAGACGAAGGACGCGAGGTAGCCGGCGACGACCACGGCGTACAGCGCGCGCCTGCCGTGGACGGCGACTCGCAGCGAGAGGGTGGCCGTCACTTCCGAGGCGATGGCGCAGGCCAGCAGGAACCACATCACGGCTGCGGTGTCCGTGCGCGATGCGATCCCAATTCCACCACGACCACCCCGGCGATCACCAGCGCCAGGCCGAGGATCGTCACGACGGTGAGCTTCTCGTCGAAGATGACGCTCGACAACGCCGCTGTCGATGCCACTCCGATCGCACCCCAGACTCCGTACGCGACTCCCAGCGGCATGCCCGCGCGGAGCACGGCACCGAGCAACACGAACGATGCCACGTATCCGACCACCACCACGGCGTACCAGGGCGGTGTCGTCACCGCCGCCGCGAGCGCGAGTGAGCCCGTGACCTCGCTCGCGATGGCGAGGACCAGCAGAAACCATGGACGCACGGGTCCATTGTCACACCGGTCCCCGGGCCGAGGCGTCGCACGTGTCACAGCTGCGGCGCCGACGTGTCCGTCCGTCCGCACACTTCCCGTGACGCTTGGTACCTGATAACCTCTGTCACAGTTAGTCACGGACATGCACCCGCCCCACGGAAGGACGACGCGATGACCAGCACACTCGACACCGATCTCACGACCTCGAACATGGAGGACGTCTCCGCCCGGTTGCTCGATTCCGTCGCCGCGCTGTCCTACGACCCGATGCAGGAGGTCGACTGGGAGGCCCCTCTCGACCCGGAGCAGTTCGGTCTCAACCCCGAGTGGAGCACCCTCTACGGCACCGATCTGTGGAAGGAGATGACGCCGGAGCAGCGCGTCACTCTCACCCGCCACGAGGTCTGCTCGATCATGAGCACGGGTATCTGGTTCGAGATGATCCTGCAGCAGATGGTGCTGCGCGATCAGTACTGCGGCGACTACTCCTCGTCCGACTTCCAGTTCGCTCTCACCGAGATCGCCGACGAGTGCCGTCATTCGCTGATGTTCGCGCGCGCCTGCAGCACCATGGGAATCAAGGCCTACGTCCCCCGCCGGTTGAGCGTCGAGCTCGGTCGCGGCTTCAAGACTCTCGCCGTGTCGGAGGCCGCGTACGGCGGCATCCTGGTGGCGGAGGAAGTGCTCGACGTCATGCAGCGCGACTGGATGCGCGGGGAGAACGTCCTGCCGCTGGTGCGCACGACGAGCAAGATCCACGTCGTCGAGGAATCACGCCACATGACGTTCGCGCGTCAGCAGATGCGCGAGCACATGGACGGCATCTCCACCGCCCGACGCAAGTCCGCCGCGCTGCTCATCGCTATCGCAGCACGCGTCATCGTGTCCAACATGGTGAACAAGGACGTATACGCCGCCGCCGGTCTGGACACCGATCGCGCGGTGCGCGAGGCGAAGAAGAACACCCACCATCACGTGATGATGCGTACCAGCAGCCAGCATCTGATGGCGTTTCTCAGTGACTGCGGTCTGCTGACGAAGCCTGCTGCGGCTGTGTACCGCACCATCCACATGGTCTGATACCTCCATGGCCTTCGCGATCACCCAGAACTGCTGCAACGACGCATCGTGTCTGTCGGTGTGCCCGGTGAACTGCATCCATCCCACACCGGACGAGCCGGACTTCGGGAAGACCGACCTGCTGTACATCGATCCACGGACCTGCATCGACTGCGGGGCGTGCGCCGATGCGTGCCCGGTGGATGCCATCACCCGAGTCTCGCGGCTGTCCCCGTCCCAGCAGGTGTACGCGGAGCTGAACGCCGACTACTACAAGGACCGGCCGGTCGACCACGCCTGGGGCGCACCGGTTTTCCCGCCCGCCGACATCGGCAAGGTCGCGCTGCGACGGGTCGCGGTGGTCGGCACCGGGCCTGCCGCGTGCTACACCGCGACAGCCCTGCTGCGACAGACGGACGCGACCGTCACGTTCTTCGACAGACTGCCCACCGCGGGTGGATTGGCGAGATACGGTGTGGCGCCGGATCATACGAGTACTCGCCGGATCGGTGAGCACTTCCGCTCCCTCTTCGTCCACTCCCGCGTGACGATGCGGATGGGCGTGGAGGTCGGGGTGGACATCACCCCGGAGCAGTTGTCGGCCGAGTTCGATGCCGTCGTCTACGCGGTGGGTGCCGATCGCGACAGAGCGCTCCCGCTGGGAGACGAGGCCGTCCCCGTGAGCGCCCGCCTGCTCGTGGGCTGGTACACGGGACACCCGGATGTCGCGGCCGACGCGATCGATCTGAGCGGAGTCGAGCGTGTCGTCGTGATCGGCAACGGCAACGTCGCTCTCGATGCAGCACGGATTCTCACGGCCGATGTCGACGACCTCGTCGGCACCGACATCTCGCCGCACGCGCTGGCGGCGCTGCGGAACAGTTCCGTCTCCGAGGTCACCGTGCTGGGCCGTCGTGGGCCGGAGTTCGCCGCCTTCACCCGCTCCGAATGCCAGGCGCTGGTCAGCCGTCGTTCGGTTCCCGTGGTCGTCGACGGGCCGGACGACATCGTGTCTGCTCTCGGTTCTCTCCCGATGTCCGCATCGGCATCCCCTCTGGCCACGGTGCCGGTGGCGTCTGTGCCGGCGGCCTCCGAGACCGCACGACGGATCGTGTTCTCGTTCGGACGGACACCGGTGGCGATCCGGCACGACGGGGGTGTGCGCGGACTGGACGTTCGCGACGCCGACGGCACGCGGACGATCGCGGCCGACCTCGTTCTGCAGGCGACCGGGTACCGCGGATCACCGTTGCCCGGACTTCCCTTCGACGAGGACCGCGGAACGGTGCGCAACGTCGACGGACGAGTGATCGGTGAGGACGGCGATCCACTCGCGGGCGCGTACGTGGTCGGCTGGGCGAAGCGCGGTGCGTCGGGCGGGATCGGCGACAACAAAGCCGACGCGGAGCGCACCGTCGACCTCCTCCTCGCGGACGCTCTCGCCGACTCGTCCACGACCGCCTCGACGACGCGTCGCTCGGTCTTCCGGCGTTCCGCGCGGAAGTAGCCGACACGCCGGAAGCCACCCGTCGACAATGGATGCCGCACCCCGAAACGGGGTGCGGCATTCTTTTTTGTGGCAACCGACCGGTTTCTTCGGACGTGACAGTGCCCATTCGCGCCGCGAAACGCCCTCGGACCATTCGTGTCTTTTCACGAAATTTGGTCCGTTTCACTGGCTCAACTCTGCAACCTGTCACTGAACTGTCCGGGAATACGAGCGAGTAACTCGGGTACTGCACCAGAATCGAGTTATTGACCTGCGGTTCGTTAACGGCCCGCGAAAAGGGCAGCGCCACCTGCGCGTACGACTTTCGGGGCGGAATCCACTTTTCGCGCCGGAAGCGGGACAATCACTGTGTGGATTCGTCGTCCGGCGGGTCCGTGGTCTGTTGGTCGGGGCGCCGGACGGCGGTCCGACAACTCTTTCTCGAGAGGTGTCCGATGACGACGACACTGCTAGCCCCTACTCGGCTCGTGACGCGCGGTCGCTCACGGCTCGCCGATCGTGATAGTGGAACGGTTCTGGTGATGAGCACTCCGTCGGAGGATCGCGCTCTCTGGAACGACTACCTCGACTGCGCCAAGAAGTCGTACGAGCGTCACGGAGTGGGTGTCGCCCTGGACTTCGAGCGCGTCGAGGACGGGGTCGACACCGCCGTGTTCTACGCGGCGGTGGACCGTGCCGGACGTGTCGTCGCGGGTGTGCGCGGGCAAGGCCCGTACATCAGCGCCGAGCAATCGCATGCGCTCGTCGAATGGGACGGCAACTCCGCGAAGTCCGATGTCGCCGATCTGATCCACGGTCGTCTTCCGGACGGTGTCGTCGAGATGAAGACGGCGTTCGTCTCGTCCGACGCCGACCACCCGGGAGCATTGTCCGCGCTGCTCTCCCGCACGGCGCTTCCGACGATGGTGTTCACCGGTGCGCGGTACGTGATGGCCACGGCGGCCGACCACGTGTTGCGTCGGTGGGAGTCCGGCGGCGGCCGAGTGGCCGAGAACATCGCTCCCGCCGCGTATCCCGACGAGCGGTACCGCACGCGCATGATGTGGTGGGACCGTTACATGCTGGCCGACCACGTCAGCGACGACGTCTTCACACGTATCCTCCACGAGACCGAGACGTTGACAGGACGAGACCTGATGATTGCTGCCTGATCGCTCTGTCGCCGGGCAGGAAACAGTCCGATCGAGCGACCGATTGCCGACAACGATGTTCGGTAAGGCTAGTGTTCGGGTGCGACAACGGTCGCCGCCACGTGCGTCACCTGTACCCCCGACCCGTGTCTGCCGAGCAGACCGTGAGGAGTTCTGCGAGATGTTGGTCCCGTTCATCGCCAAAGCGGCATCGACCGTCGTGACCGGCGTCGTCGGTGTGGCCGCCTACAACGGCGTCAAGAAGGTCGTCGACCGCGCTCCGCTCCGCGAAGCGGCCGTCCGCGCTACCGAGGTCGGCTTGCGCGGGGTGCGCAAAGCCGAGGTCAAGGCGGAGTCCGCACGCCTCGCCGTCTCGGATGTCGTCTCCGAGGCGAAGGACCGACTCGGGGAGGAAGCGCGTCCGCCCGCCGCGTCCGACGTCGGCCACGGCCACGATCACTGAGATGCTCGCGCCGACGGAGACCCGACCGACGCTGCTGTCCGTGGGGGCCGGACGCATCCGGTTGCGCTTCGACTGGATCGCCGGTCAGGACGCCCGTGCGGTCGCCGTGGAGGACCTACTGGACGCGGTGCCGGGAGTCCGTGCGGTACATGCCTATCCGAGGACTGCATCGGTCGTCGTCTGGTATTCACGGACGCGGACCGATGTCGACACCGTGACCACCGCGCTGGCGTCGACACCGACTGTCGTCTCGTCGTCCGCGCAGGTTCCGGTGCGGACGCCGCGCTCAGCGGATGTGGGAACGGGCGAGTTGCTGCGCTTGACCGTCGGCGCTGCGGCGCTGGTTCTGCTCGGGCTCCGGCGGTACGGCCTACGTCGACCGCCTGTCCTGGGGTCGACCAGTCGACTCGTCGCCACCGGTGTCACAGTCTTCACGGGGTACCCGTTCCTGCGGGGCGCGGTGCGGTCCATCGCGGGTAGGCGCGGCGCCGGCACCGACGCCCTGGTCTCGGCCGCCACGGTCGCGAGTCTGGTGCTGCGCGAGAACGTCGTCGCGTTGACGGTGCTCTGGTTGCTCAATATCGGGGAGTACCTGCAGGATCTGACTCTCCGTCGCACACGGCGTGCGATCTCCGACCTCCTGAGTGGCACGCACGACACAGCGTGGATCCGCACGGGCGACGGTACCGAGGTGTCCGTGGACATCGATTCCCTCGAAGTGGGCGACGAGGTCGTGGTGCACGACCATGTCGGAGTCCCCGTCGACGGCGTCGTCGTCGAGGGTGACGCCGTGGTCGACCAGTCCGCCATCACCGGAGAGACACTCCCGGTGACCGTGGCCGCTGGAAGTCGGCTCGCGGCAGGGTCGGTGGTGCTCCGCGGACGGGTCGTGGTGCGGGCGTCCGCTGTCGGCCGTGACACCGCCATCGGCCGCATCATCGCGCGGGTGGAGCAGGCGCAGGAGGACCGCGCACCGATCCAGACCGTGGGCGACAATTTCTCGCGTCGTTTCGTGCCCGCATCGTTCCTGCTCTCGGCTGCCACGCTTGTCGTCACTCGGGACGTTCGCCGTGCGATGACGATGCTTCTGGTCGCGTGTCCCTGTGCGGTCGGGTTGTCGACACCCACGGCTATCAGTGCTGCCATCGGAAACGGTGCCCGCCGCGGCATTCTGATCAAGGGCGGCTCGCACCTCGAGCAAGCGGGCCGGGTGGATGCGTTCGTCTTCGACAAGACCGGAACGCTGACCGTCGGTCGTCCCGTGGTCACCAATGTCATCGCCTTCGACGACGCATGGGAGCCGGAGCAGGTTCTGGCCTACGCGGCCAGCTCCGAGATCCACTCCAGACACCCGCTGGCCGAGGCCGTCATCCGGAGTACGGAAGAGCGACGTATCGAGATTCCGCCGCACGAGGAATGCGAAGTGCTGGTGGGTCTCGGTATGCGTACCGTCTCGGACGGTCGAACGCTGTTGTTGGGCAGCGCATCTCTGCTCCGGCGCGAGAACGTCGCGGTATCGGAAGATGCCACGGGGTGGATGACTCGCCTTCAGCATCGCGCCGAGACTCCTCTCCTTCTCGCCGTCGACGGCGTGTTGGTGGGACTGGTGAGTCTGCGGGACGAGATCCGACACAACGCCTCCGAGGTACTGGATGCGTTGCGGGCGGACGGCGTCCGTCGCATCGTGATGCTCACGGGGGACAACCCCGCCACCGCGGCTGCAGTGGCCGCCGAACTGGGTATCGACGAGTGGCGTGCCGAGGTCATGCCCGAGGACAAGCTGGACGTCGTGCGGGAGTTGCAGGAGGCGGGCCACGTGGTGGCAGTGGTCGGCGACGGCACCAACGATGCGCCCGCCCTCGCCGCCGCGGACATCGGGATCGCGATGGGCGCCGCCGGAACCGACGTCGCCGTCGAGACCGCGGATGTGGCGCTTGCCGGGGACGACCTGGCCAGGTTGCTCGACGTGCGTTCGCTGGGGCGCCGGTCGGTGGCCGTGATCAGGCAGAACTACGGCATGTCCATCGCGGTCAACGCCATCGGTCTCGCGGTGAGCGCCGGAGGAGCGTTGTCGCCCGTCCTCGCCGCGATTCTGCACAACGCGTCGTCGATCATCGTGGTCGGTAACAGTGCACGGCTCATCGAGTACCGACCGGACGATCCGGCGCCGATCGAAGAACCCGCCGAGTCGACAGCTGTCGCCGGGTAGGTTCGGAGTCGACCGCACACCCCGGCAGATCTTGCGAGGACCACGATGACGACGACCGCTCCACGTGACGCAGCCCCCCGCACCGCGCCCGCGCCGGTGCGCCCGCTCGACCTGTTCGCCGCGGAGTCGCTCCTGGACCAGGACGAGCGCGATATCGCCGCGACGGTCCGAGCGTTCGTCGACAAGCGGCTCAAGCCGGAGGTCGGGGACTGGTTCGAATCAGGCACTCTGCCGCGGGAGTTGGCCAAGGAATTCGGCAGCCTCGGACTGATGGGGATGCACCTCGAGGGCTACGGATGCGCGGGGACGAACGCTGTCAGTTACGGACTCGCCTGCATGGAGCTCGAGGCAGGGGACAGCGGCTTCCGCAGTTTCGTCTCGGTGCAGGGGTCGCTGTCGATGTACTCCATCCACCGGTACGGCTCGGAGGAGCAGAAGCAGGAGTGGCTTCCCCGACTCGCCGCGGGCGACGCCATCGGGTGCTTCGGGCTGACCGAGGCGGACTTCGGTTCCAATCCTTCCGGAATGCGGACACGCGCCCGCCGAGACGGCGACGACTGGATCCTGTCGGGCTCGAAGATGTGGATCACCAACGGAACCCTCGCGGACGTCGCCACCGTGTGGGCTCGCACCGACGAGGGGTTCCGCGGG
The DNA here is from genome assembly GCF_000834565.1 of Rhodococcus sp. MEB064. Lineage (NCBI taxonomy): Bacteria > Bacillati > Actinomycetota > Actinomycetes > Mycobacteriales > Nocardiaceae > Rhodococcus > Rhodococcus sp. MEB064. The sequence goes on along the minus strand of NZ_JXQS01000010.1, from coordinate 92,984 downwards.
TTCCTCGTACCCACGGACACACCGGGTTTCACGGCCCATGCCATCGGGAAGAAGTTGTCGCTGCGTGCATCCGTGACAGCCGAGCTCGCGTTCGACGACATCCGGCTGCCGGCCTCGGCGATGTTGCCCGGCGCGACGAGCCTGGGTGCCCCGCTGTCCTGCCTCAACGAGGCGCGGTTCGGCATCGTGTTCGGAGCGCTGGGCGCCGCGCGGGACAGTCTCGAGACGGCCATCGCGTACGCGAACTCACGGGAAGTCTTCGACCGGCCGCTCGGCAGTTTCCAGTTGACGCAACAGAAGCTGGCGGACATGACCCTGGAGCTCGGCAAGGGGTTCCTGCTGGCAGTCCACCTCGGACGCATCAAGGACCGTGGCGAGATCTCGCCGGATCAGATCAGCCTGGGCAAGCTCAACAACGTGCGCGAGGCCATCGCGATCGCTCGTGAATGCCGCACCATTCTCGGGGGAAGCGGCATCACCCTCGAGTACTCGCCGCTGCGGCACGCCAACAATCTCGAATCGGTGTTGACCTACGAGGGCACCAGCGAGATGCACATGCTCTCGATCGGCAAGGCGCTCACGGGGCACCAAGCGTTCCGCTGACCTGCGTCACCGGTTCTTCGCAGTCTGCTTCCGGTTCTCCTTGTCGATGGCGGTGACCAGCTCGTCCTTGGTCATCGTCGACCGACCGGTGATGTCGAGTTCCCGCGCGACACGCTCGAGGTGCTTCTTGGAGGCATTGGCGTCGACGCCGCCTGCGCTCTCACCGGACGGGTTCTTGCCGCCGCTGCGGGCGCGGTCGTCCGACGGGCCCTTCTCGTCCTTCGGCTCCCAGTGATCGCCGATCTTCTCGTGCGTGTGCTTCAGGGCCGCGTAGGCGACACGATGGGCGCGCGACTCGTCGTCGTACTCGTCCTCGGCCGAGTCGAGAGCCTTGGCATAGGTGCGCTGGGCCTTCTCGTCGGACTTCTGCAACGTCGACGGCAGTTCGGACTTCACGGCGTTGCCGTCGTCATCGGTCTTCGGCATGGTCGTCCTCTCTCGCGATGTGGGCGAGAGATACCCGCCCGGTGACCGGGGAAACCGGCGGACCTCACCGCGAGCCGACCGTGACCGTCTCACCACGCCCGACGTGGGTGATGCGATCTCCGAGACCCCGTTGCGTCATCGCGCGGGTGAAGTCGGACAGGGGAGAGGCGAACACGCCGTAGTCCTCGAAATGAACGGGCAGCACCTGTCGCGGATCGATGCACTCCATCGCATCGGTGCCCTGCCGTCCGTCCATGGTCACCATCGCTCCGAAGCGCGGGTTCTGTCCGAACGGAAGGGTGGTACCGCCGAGATGCACTACCCCCGTGTCGATCTCCGGGAATCGCGTCGGAATCTCCCGCAGCTCGTCCACCATCAGCGTGTCCCCGGAGATGTACACCCGCAGATCCACCGGACCGTCGGCCGTCGAGAACTCCACCATCGTCCCCATGACCGGGGGCAGGACTCGCAGTTTCTGTGCCCACATCGGTCCGTGTCGTCCCGGCATCGCGGACACGGTCGCAACCGTGTCGCCGACCTCGATGCGTCGGGACTGCCAGGTGTCGAGGCCGACCGCGCCGTCGAAGCCTCGGTGGTGCAGCTTCGACGCGGCGTGCGGCGTCGTCAGAACCGGCAGCGCAGAGTCCAGGCCCGCCTGCGCACGTCGATCCCAGTGATCACCGTGCATGTGCGACAACAGGATCGCCGACAGCGGCGGAAGGTCGTCCAGTGAGATCGCCGGATCCAGGCGCCTGGTCGAGAACAGGCCGTGCCCGAGATAGGCACGTTCACCGGCATGGAGGAAGTTGGGGTCCGTCAGCAGTGTGACGTCCCGGTAGGACAGCAGTCCCGTCGCATTGCCGATGAACTTGTAGGTGCCGGTAGCCATACCGACGGGGCTTCCCCGTCGGTACGGCACCAAACAGCTGTCGCTACTTCGACAGCGTGAACTGCATGACGTCGATGGTCCCGCGGCGGAACTGCTGCGCGCAGCCGCTCAGGTACTTGATGTAGCGGTCGTAGACCACGTCGCCGGCGATACGGATGGCGTCGTCCTTGCGTGCCTCGAGGTTCTCGGTCCAGATCTCGAGTGTGCGCGCGTAGTGCTGCTGCAGCGAATGCACGCGGTCCACCGAGAATCCGACCGACGTGGCGCGCTCCTCGATGGTGACGGGCCGCTCGAGCTCACCACCGGGGAAGATCTCCCGGAGAATGAAGCGCATGAACACGGCGTCGCGCTTGTCGACGGCGACGCCCTTCTCGGCGAGATCGTCCAGGCCGTAACCGACGATCGTGTGGAGCAGCATGACCCCGTCGGCCGGCAGGATCGCGCTGGCCTTCTCGAAGAACGGGACGTGCCGTGTACGCCGGAAATGCTCGAAGGCGCCGATGCTGACGATGCGGTCGACGGGCTCGTCGAACTCTTCCCATCCCTGCAGCCTGACCTCGGCCGAGCGGGTACCGGGCAGGTCGTCGAGCCGGGACTGCACGCGGCCGAACTGGTGCTCACTGAGCGTCAGGCCGATGACGTCGACGTCGAATCGTTCGCGCGCGCGGATCATGGCCGTGCCCCAGCCGCAGCCGACATCGAGCAACCGCATACCGGATTCGAGTCCGAGCTTGTCCAGGGCCAGATCGATCTTGGCCAGCTGAGCCTCTTCGAGCGTCATGTCCTCGCGCTCGAAGTACGCACAGCTGTAGGTCCATGTCGGGTCGAGGAACAGCGCGAAGAAGTCGTCGGACAGGTCGTAGTGCGACTGAACGTTCTTGAAGAAGGGCTTCAGGTCTGTCATGGGTGTAGCAACCTCACACTCGACGGCAGGAATAGGACGCGGCATGGTCCCCCGACACACCGCATCTCTCGCGAATCTACGGTCATCGCAGCAGCTTCGCGCCGCAAACGGGCAGGTTGGCGGGCCGAACCTACTCGGTGTCCGGTGCGAGGGGAGCTCTCCGGGTAGCGCGCCGGTTACCTGCCCCCGTGGCGCGGCTCGCGTTCGTTTCGCCGCCCCGTCACTCGGCGACGTTCTCGTCGAGGAGGACGGCCGTGGACAGGGTGCGGTACCCCTGATCGGGGAAGTGGACGGTCACTCGGTCCGATTCCGCGGACACGACGTCCCCCGTGCCCCACTCACGGTGATGCAGAACGTCGCCGGGCCGGAAACGACCGTCGCCGTCGTCCGGTTCCGTCGACGCACCGGATTCGCACGTGTCGCATCGACCGCACGGTCCGGACGGCACCTCGCCGAGGTACTCGAGCAGGACGCGTCGTCGACACCGCGTCGTCTCGGCGTACTTCCGCACCATCTCGACACGCGAGCGCGCGGCGGTCTCCGCGCGATGCGCAGCCTCACAGGCCCGCTCCACCGCATCGGCCGTCTCCATCCCGCAGTCCGTCCACCCCCCGTCCTGCCACCGAACTGCCCCGGCCCGATCGAGCAGTTCCACCGCCGACTCCGCCGCGCGGCCCGACACCGAGGGGAGCGCTGCCAGGGAATCGGTCGGTATCGGCGCGGTCGTGGAGGAGATGGCCCGGTACACCCCGGCCAGCGCCTCGCGCTGGGGATTCCGGGTGGCGAAGAAGGTGGACAAGCCGAGATCCTCCGGGCGGAAGTGCAGGACCGCCGCGGCATCGTCGCCGTCTCGTCCGACCCGCCCGAACTCCTGGTAGTAGCGCTCGAGGGATTCCGGCGGCGACGTGTGGACGACGAAGCGGACATCGGGCTTGTCGATGCCCATACCGAACGCGGACGTCGCCACCACGACGTCCACCGTCCCGTCTCGGAAGGCGCGATGCGCGTCCTCGCGGTCGTGGCGGGAGAGTCCTGCGTGGTAGGCGATGGCGTCGACTCCCCGCTGCCCCACCAGGTCCGCGTAGTCGTGAGTCTGCGCGCGAGTGGCCACGTACACCAGGCCGACGGCCCCGGACCGCAGTGCGTCGACCCGATCCACGACGTCGTCGACCACGGCGTCGGTCAGGTCGCTCGCGTGATGGTGGCGGACGACGGTCAGGTGGATGTTCGGCCGGTCGAACGACCCCACCGCGACGAAGGGGTCCACGAGATGGAGTCGCTCGACGATCTCGTCGCGAACGGGCGGCGGGGCGGTAGCGGTGGTCGCCACGACGGGCGGCCGCCCGATCGCGTCGACGAAGTCGCCGAGGCGCAGATAGGCAGGTCGGAAGTCGTGGCCCCATGCCGCGATGCAATGCGCCTCGTCGACGGCGACACAGGCGACCGACATCTCACGCAGTCGCCGCCACGTGTCGGGTCGAGACGCCGATTCCGGAGTGAGATAGAGCATCGTCGCGTCGCCGGTCTCCAGCGAGCGCCACGCGTCGTCGCTCTGCGACGTCGTCTGCTCCGAATGCACTGCGACGGCGCGCATCTCGCCGGTCCGTCGGCGCTGGCTCTCGACCTGGTCGCGTTGCAGAGCGATCAGCGGAGTCACCACGACGGTAGGACCGTCGAGAATCGAGGCGGCGATCTGATAGATCGCAGACTTGCCGTAACCACTGGCGAGCAGTGCCAGGACGTCCCGGCCCCCGGCGAGGGCCGCTACCGAATCACGTTGCGCAGGATGAAGTTCCGTGTACCCGAGTGCCGACCCTGCGGTGTCGACGCGGTGCGCGGTGTCGCTCGAAGGACTCACGAGAGCCCTGATACCCCGGACTGGACGGGCCAATCCGATCGTGCGTCAGAAGCGCCGCGTGAGTCTCAATCGCAGGGGGCGTCCGTCCGGATCGACCACCAGTCGGTACAGCACCGAGAACACGCGTTGCTTCCACACGGGTGGGACCTCGATGGCGTGCGTGCGCAGGCGCCCGACCGGCCGGTCACCGTCTCGACCGCCGTCGTGCCACGCATCGAGCCTGGCCACGTGATCGGACACCGCGTCGAAGCACTCGTCGGGGTCGAGAAGGTCGTCCACGTCGCCCGGGTCACGAGAGAGATGCTCGGTGAGCAGTTCCAAGCGCAGGTCGCGGGCGAAGACTCGCGCCCCGTCGCCGAGTCCGGACGGGTCCACGGGGGACCGCTCGTCCCGGGTCTCGTCCACCACCGCGGCCGTCAGCTCCGAATCGTGAGTCCACGACCGCCGGTTGAAGTTGTCGCTGCCGACGGCTGCCCAGATGTCGTCGACGATGCAAACCTTGGAGTGGACGTAGACCGGCACGCTGTCGTCGTTCTCGACGTCCAGAACCAGGACCCTGTCGGCTCCCGCGTCGCGGAGCAGGTCGAGGGCCGCGGCATGGCCGAGGAGCGCCGGAGGAATGGTCATCGCGCTGTCGTCGTCGAGATGGCGCGGCACCACGACGATCATGCGCAGACGTGGTGAGCGCCGGAGGGCGCGCGCGAAGACACGTGCCACGTCCACGGACCAGAGGTACTGGTCCTCGATGTAGATAAGGCGTTCCGCGCGTCCCAGTGCTTTCGCGTACGCCCGAGCCGCACTGCGTTCTCCGTCGCGGGCGAACGGGTAGGCGGGACGTCGCCGAGGATAGGTGCGCAGGAGCTGTACCGAGCACGTGCCGGCGGTCGGTGGATCCGGCAGGGGCGCGGGCAGCTCCGACGGCTCGCGTCGGTGTCGCCGGACGATATCGGAGACGACGTGCCACGGAAGCCGGGACAACGCTGCCGGGTCTTCCCACCGCTCGCGGAAGGTGTCCTCCACGTCCCGGACGGCCGGTCCACGCACCTCGAGCTGGAGGTCGTGCCAGGCAGGGGTTTCCCCGTACTCCGGCGGGAACGGACGACTGAGTGCGTCGCCGTGGTGATGGATGTCGTCGCGTCGGGCACGCGCCAGATCGATGCCGCCGACGAATGCCACGTTCTGGTCGGATCGCTCGGCCGAACGGATCACCACGAGTTTCTGGTGATGCGACCCGAAGCTCAGGACGCGCTGGTCCAGGACGCATTCACCTCCGGCTTCCTCCAGAGCGGAGGCCAACGCGCTGTTCTTGCCGCCGGTGTAGCCGATCGATTCCGCGTGCGAACGCCACAGCAGTCCTCGGACGACGACGCCGCGCGAGGCTGCCTGCGTCAGCGCACCCTCGACGGTCGGGCCGTGATCGGTGAGTACCTGCTCCGGGTCGCCACGCCAGTCGGTGAACAGCACCAGATCGTCCACCTCCGCTGCTGCGACGTGCTCGTCCAGCACACGGAAGTACGTGTCGCCGTGCACGAGTGCGCGGCAGAGGTTCCCGTCGGTCCACGGCCGGATGCGGGTGTCGGCGTTGGCACGCTCCTCGCCCGTCAGGAACCAGGGATGGGTGTCGTCGAAATCGATGTCGTCGAAGATCGAGGACCGCCCCAGAGCACTGGACACCCGGTCGATCGCCCTCATCGCGACATTGTCGCGACGCTGACGCGCGCCGTCGCCGGAGGTGCTCACGCCACCTGCGCAGCGGGCGGCAACGACGCCGTGCCGCCGGTAGGCCACGCCAGCGGATCGCTCCCCAGCGCGTGCAGTTGGCGCACCTGGTCCTGGCACCACGGCGAGAGGTCGCTGCGACCCTCGAACACGGCCGCGACGAAGTCGGACCACGGTTCCCACCGGAAGTCTGCGACCTCGTCCGGACGTGGATCCACCGACCGATCGTCGTGCAGAACGAGGAAGACCGGGCAGATCTCGTACTCGACGACGCCGTTGCTCATCACCGCGCGGTAGCGGAAACGGGGGAGTACGGGCTCCGCGTTCGAGGCGGAGATACCGAGCTCGTGGTCCAGGCGCCGCAGAACGGCCGAGTCCAGGCGTTCACCGGGCGCGGGATGCCCACAGCACGTGTTCGTCCAGATGCCCGGCCACGTGCGCTTCTCGTGAGCACGACGAGTGACCAGAACCTCGCGGTCCCGGTTCACGACGTAACTCGAGAACGCGAGGTGGAGCGGCGTGGCGTCGTGGTGGACGGTGGCCTTGTCGTGGGTCCCGATGGCCCGGCCGTCCTCGTCGAGAAGTACTACCAGCTCCACGTCGCGTTCTCTTTCCCCAACAGTGCTTCGTCGGACCCGGTCCGAATATGCCTTCGTCGACTCTAGTCGGTCGGTGGGACAGGGCTCGATCGCGGAACCACGATGCCCTCGCGCAGCAGCCGCCGGACCACGACGAGAGCGTCGTCGGTGTCCAGTCCGCTCAGCTCTCCCACGACGCAGTCCTTGCCGGAATGCAGCTGGTGAACGGCGGAGGCGCACACCGCAGGCAGCCGCACCGACTTCGTCCGGGTCGTGACGGTGACCGCGTCGTCGGCGTCGACGATCCGCGCGTGCAGACCCGGACGCCATCCCACGACCGAGTTCGCGGACAGCGCCGCCATCGACCCGATCGTCGCGAGCGGCCGCACGGGAGCTGGGCGCGTGACCTCGGTGAAGCGCCGTCCGACCCGATCGGCGACCGCATGCTCGCGATTCACGGGAGCGTCGTTCTCGTCCAGTGCGGAGACCAGATCGGCGAGCAGCGCGCGCACATGGGGTGCTACCGCATCCGCGTCGGTGAGATCGATCCCGACGGGGAGTGGGCTGCGGAACCGTGCGTCCTCGGCGAAGGTCGACACGAGGTGGTGGAGCAGGTCGTATCGGGTGAACGCCGACATTCCGACGGTCAGATGGATCGACGTGTCGCCCAGTGCCTGTGCCGAGTGGATCCACCCGCGCGGCACGTACAGCGAATCACCTTCGCGCAGAACGGTGTCGATGGTCGGCGTGGTGCGCGCCATCGCTGCGACATCGTCCTTGCGGTCGGACCACGGCTGGTGCGACAGGGGGTGCTGATGCACGGGCGGGTGCAGGATCCACCGTTTCTCGCCGGAGATCTGGAGGACGAAGACGTCGTGCACGTCGTAGTGCGGATCGAACCCGCGGGACGACGCCGGTGTGATGTAGGAGTTCACCTGGACGGGGTGGCCGAGGTCGCGCACCAACTCGCCGGCGAAGTGGATCAGCGGCGGCCACAGTCGATGCAGACCCTGCAGAACCAACGTGTGACCGTCGGCGAAGGCCGCGAGTATCCCCGCGGAATCGAGTTGGTCGGTCACCTCGGCGCCGAATCCGCCGGAGTCGGTGAAGTTCTCGCGCGCGGTGAGCGACCCGTTCTTCGCCATGCGCGCGAACGGGGTCCGCACTCCGCGTTCGGAGACGAGTTCGTCGACGGCGTCCACCGACAGCAGGTCCTCGAACGTCGACGACAGGTCCTCCCGCCGCGTCAGCAGCGGAGCGAGACCCCAGTGCTCGTCCGCGAACGTTCGAGCCTCGATGCTCATGAGACGACGCAACGCGGACCGGTTTCCCGATCCGCGTTGCTCGTCGAACTGTCGGCTCAAGCCGTACCGTCCGCACCGCCGTCGTGGCCGGCGGGGTTGGAGCCGCCGTCGGCGGGCCCTTCTCCTCCTGCGGAACCGTCGGCGCCGCCGTCGTGTCCGTCAGGGTTGGAGCCGCCGTCGGCGGGCCCTTCACCGCTGCTCGCGGAACCGTCCGCGCCGCCGTCGTGGCCGCCGGGGTTGGAGCCGCCGTCGGCGGGGCCTTCTCCGCCTGCTGCTCCGGAGGTGGTGATGTCGTCGTCGTTGATAGCCATCGACTGCCTTTCACTCGTCACGACCGGACGCCGGTAGCCCGGCGTCGGACACACATCGAACTCTCCCGTTCTACAGGAGACGGATCACGAGTTGACGATTTCCGGACTTCTCAAACTCCGTGTCCATCTCATCGCCGCATACAGGACCACACCCACCAGAAGGAGCACTGCGGCCCGGAGCCAGGTCCCGGCACTCTGCTGGGTGGCCAGGACGACACAGCTGACGAGGGCGAGCACCGGAAGTACTGCCGGGGTGCGGAAGTGCGGGTGTTCGACCGTGTCGCGGCGCAGCACGAGCACGGCGAGATTGGTGCTGACGAACACGATCAGCAGCAGGAGCACGACCGTCTCCGCGAGCGCGGCGACCGTCCCGGTGGCGGCGAGGATCATGGCGACGATGGTCGTGGCCAGGATGGCGACCCACGGCGTACGACGGCGCGGCAGAACCCGTCCCGCGGCGGAGGGAAGCAGGCCCTGATTGGACATGCCGTAGGTGAGTCGGCTGGCCATGATCATGGTCAACAGCGCGCCGTTCGCCACGGCGATCAGGGCGATGGCGCCGAAGAGCTTGTCGGGGATCCCGACGTCCGCTGCCGACACGACTGCCAGGAGAGGCGCCGACGTGTCCGCGAGATCAGTCGCCGGAACGACGGCGCTGACCGCGAGCCCCACGGCGACGTAGACCGCGCCTGCCACGGTCAGGGACAGGAACAGGGCGCGCGGATAGACGCGGTGCACGTCGTGGACTTCCTCGGCCATGTTGGCCGACGTCTCGAACCCGACGAAGGAGTAGAACGCCAACAACGCTGCCGCGAGGATCGCCACCGCCGGATTCACGCCGTCCGCGAAGTCCATCGTGCGGCCGATGTCTCCGTCGCCTCGACCGAGAACGATGCCTGCGAGCACGACCACCAGAACGAGGCCGCTGACCTCGATGATCGTCATCACGACGTTGGCGCGCATCGACTCCTTGATGCCTCGGGCGTTGAGGAGCGCGACCACGGCGAGGAAGACGAGTGCCGCGGGGACGGTGGGGACGTCGAGGAACGCTCCGAGGTAGTCGCCGGCGAAGGCGACGGACAGTCCCGCGGCGCTGGTCACTCCGGCGGCCAGCATCGAGAACCCCACCAGGAACGACACCACGGGCCGACGGAAGGCGCGCTCGGCGAAGACTGCGGCGCCCCCGGCGCGGGGGTATTTGGTCACCAACTCCGCGTAGGAGGACGCCGTCAGCATCGCCATCGCCAAGGCGACGAGCAACGGAACCCAGACGGCGCCTCCGACCTCGCCGGCGATCTCCCCGACGAGGGCATAGATGCCCGCCCCCAGGACGTCTCCGAGGATGAACACGAACAGCAACTTCCCCGAGATCGCCGTGCGGAGGCCGTTCCCCTGCTCGCTCACCGGCGCTTTGTCGACTTCAGTCATGGGCGGGGGCATACCCGTTTCCCCTGCGAACGAACGCGCCCGGAACAAAGAGAAACCCCGGTGCCTGGGAAAGGCACCGGGGTTGTCGGACAATTATGATGCGGGCGCGATCACGGACAGTGACGGCCTCGCGATGGAAGGAACACGTAGTTTCGCTTCACCTCGTTGATACGCACCACCTGCCTTACGTTCGTCTACCGATCCGTGTGGCTTGCAGAATCGACGATAACCCCGCCGTCACCTGTTGTCCAGAGGACGTCGACCTGATCGTCAGCCGGCCTTCACGTCACGCTCGTTCGGGACGCAGTGCGTCATCTCCAGGCCGGTCACGTCACGGGGGCCGTTCTTGCCCAGGTTCCCTCGACGCTCGTTCTCCTCGTCCGAGAGCGTCTGCGAGGCAAGCGGTTCGAGTCCGCGGACGTCGTCGGCGGTGATCGACAGACCGTCACCGACCCGCGCGCCCAGTTCGTCGTCGGCCATCAGGAAGTGCCACACCATGCGCTCCTGGACCTCACGGGTCGCCTCGGAGATATTGGCGACCAGGTTCGCCACCAGATCGTCCTTCTCCCACTGATCCATCAGCTGGTAACGCTGACCGGCCTGCTCGTAATCGTTCGTGCGATCGATCCGCTTGCGGGTGAGGCGACCCGAGATCTCCGGGCCCTGCTCGTCGTGTGTCGGGTACTGCGCTTCACGCAGCCCGCCGGTGATGGACGGTTCGTAGTTCACGTGGGGATTTCCGCCGTTGCGGTCCACCGCGTACTGCATCTGGCCGCCCTGCTGATTGGTGGCGACGGACGCGTTCTTCGGCTGGTTCACCGGCAGCTGCAGGTAGTTCGGCCCCACCCGGTAGCGCTGGGTGTCGGAGTAGGAGAACGTACGACCCACGAGCATCTTGTCGTCGGAGAAATCGAGCCCGTCCACCAGAACGCCGGTGCCGAAGGAGATCTGCTCGTTCTCGGTGAAATGGTTCGAGACGTTGCGGTCGAGAACCATGCGGCCGACGACCTTCGGCGGGAACTCGTTCTCCGGCCAGACCTTGGTGTCGTCCAACGGGTCGAAGTTCAGCTCCGGATGCTCGTCGTCGCTCATGAGCTGAACGCGCAATTCCCATTCCGGGTAGTCGCCGCTCTCGATGTGGTCGTACAGATCCTTGCTCGCGTGGCCCAGATCCTGGCCCTGGACGACTGCAGCGTCGGCCTCGGTCAGAGACGAGACGCCGGCCTTCGGAATCCAGTGGTACTTCACCAGACGGGTTTCGCCCTCGGCGTTGACCCACTTGTAGGTGTTGACGCCGAAGCCCTGCTGGGTGCGGTAGTTGGCCGGAATCCCGCGGGGCGAGAACAGGTTCACGAGCATGTGCGTCGCCTCGGGCGTCTGCGACATGAAGTCGAAGATGCGCGCCGGTTCCTGGCGGAACGTCACAGGATCCGGCTTGAGTGAGTGGATGACGTCCGGGAACTTGATGGCGTCGCGGATGAAGAAGACGCCGAGGTTGTTGCCGACGAGGTCCCAGTTGCCGTCCTCGGTGTAGAACTTGATCGCGAAACCGCGCGGGTCCCGTGCGGCTTCCGACGAATCGCGTCCGCCGATCACGGTCGAGAACCTGATGGCGAGATCCGTTCGCTTGCCGGCCTCGGCGAACAGCTTGGCGCGGGTATACCTCTCGATGGGCTCGTCGCCCCACTTCCCGGTGGCCTCGAAGTAGCCGTAGGCGACGGCGCCGCGGGCGTGGACGACGCGTTCGGGGATGCGCTCGCGATCGAAATGGCTGATCTTTTCGAGGAAATGATAATTCTCGAGTGTCGCCGGGCCTCGCGAGCCCACGGTGCGTTGGTTCTGGTTGTCGTAGACGGGGTGCCCCTGACGATCGGTCAGGATGTCCCGGTCGTCGTCGGGTGTAGATCCCTGCGACGCAACATCTGTCATGTGCTCGACTCCCTCGTGACTCTGTCGTGTTCGTTCGGTGCAACGGACCGCGTACCCGCCCTCCGGGCGGAAAAACGTCGTCACGAACAATGGGCAGGATGAAGACGAGCGCCGGAATTCTGCTCTTCCGCGGCGAGCCCGAGAACCTGGAAGTTCTGCTGGCGCACCCCGGTGGTCCGTTCTGGGCTCGGAAGGACGCCGGTGCCTGGTCGGTTCCCAAGGGCGAGTACGACGCGGAGACCGAGGACGCTCGGTCGGCGGCCGTTCGCGAGTTCGAGGAAGAGTTGGGGTCGCCGGTCCCGGTGGGGGAGTGGATCGACCTGGGAACGGTCACACAGTCGCGCGCGAAGACCGTCCGCGCGTTCGCCGTACGCGGCGATTTCGATCCGTCGACCGCCGTCAGCAACGAGGTGGAGATGCAATGGCCCCCGACATCGGGGCGTCGGATGGTGTTTCCCGAGGTCGATCGGGTGGAGTGGTGCGACTCCGAGTCCGCTCGACTGCGCATCCTGGTGGGCCAACGTCCGTTGCTCGACGCACTGGATCGGCACCTCCGCGGGGCCTGAGACGCAGGTCACGCGTTTGCGCGGTCCCTCGGTGGGCATCGCTCGGCGCATGAACGTACCTACGGTGGGGGCGGAGGAGGAGTTCCTGCTCCTCGACCCCCGGACAGCGTCGCCTCTGGACTGCAACCGCGAGGTGGCCGCGACGAGCGAGTCGCGTTCGGGCATCGCGCTGGACCTCGAGCTGACCGCGTGCCAGGTGGAGACCACCAGCCCGGTGGTGACGGACCTGGACGACTTGGCCGAGGCATTGGCCACCTCTCGCGCCGCAGTCGGGGACGCGTCGGCGAGACACGGCGCGCTGGCCGTACCGATGGGAGTCGCCCCCGTACATCGGCCGGGGGAGGTTCGGACGACCGTGGCCGACGACTCGCGGTATCGCCGCATCGCCGAGCGTTTCGGGCCGATCGCCGACCAAGCAGCGGTCTGCGGATGCCATGTGCATGTGGCCGTGCAGTCCCGAGCCCACGCGGTGGCTGTCGCTACGGCTGTCCGACCGTGGTTGCCGACACTGCTCGCGGTATCCGCGAACTCCCCGATCTACGACGGAGTCGACACGGGGTACGCCAGTTGGCGATCGGTCCAATGGTCGCGATGGCCCAGCGCGGGCCCGCCTCCACACCTGCGGTCCGAGGCGGAGTACGACCGTGAGGTCTCCGAGATGATCCGCGCGGGAACGATTCTCGACGACGGGATGGTCTACTGGGATGTCCGACCGTCGCGGCGTCTACCGACGGTCGAAATCCGCGTCGCGGATGTTCCTGCCGACAGTGCCGACACCGTTCTCCTCGCGCGTCTGATCCGCGCTCTGGTCATGAGTGTCGATCCCGCAGCCGATGCACCCGTCGTTCCGGACAGCAGATTGCGGCGGGCGTACTGGCTCGCCGCTCACGACGGACTGGACGGGGACGCCGTGGATCCCGCGACCGGAATCGTCCTGCCGGCCGCGTCTCGACTCGCCGATCTGGTGGCGCATGTGCGAGGCGCCCTGACCGTGACCGGCGACCTCGAGTCGGTGGAGACCCACATCGACGCGCTACTGGCGCGCGGGAACGGTGCACGCCGCCAGCGAGAGATGCTCGCCGCGGGATCGAGCGTGCCCGAGGTGGTGACATCTCTCGCCGTACCGCACTCGGTCGGTGTTCAGGCGGCTCCCTGACCTCCGCCGCCGCCTTCGGTCATCCCTTCGTCGCGCTCACCGTCGGAATTGCGGAACTCGTCGAGCGTCGCCTCGGCCGCATCGCCCGTCTGCTCACCGGCGCCGTCCGGGGTGTGGTGCAGGTCGTCCTGGTCGGCTCCGCCGTCACGTCGTTCCGGAATGTCGCCCGCGGCCTGCTTCGCCTCGTCGATCTTCTCCTGTACGGAGTCGAGCTTCGCGTCCAGTTCGTCTGCCATGAGATCTCCTTCGATCGTGGGGCATGTGCCCCGTCACACGTTTTCCCCGTTGTACCGACGGGTAACCGCCATATGTCACCGAATGACGCGGGGCGGTCGTTCAGGCTGCTCTAGCACCGAACACTCACCACCACTCACAGGGGGACAACAGATGGTCAGCACCACCGCACACACCGATCGGGCGACGCTCGTCGCCCAGCTGCGCGCGCTTCTCGCACTCACCAACACCGAGGTGCAGGTCGCAGAGACTCGCGTCGCGCAGGCTCGGACCGAAGCGGTCCGCGACGAGCTGCTGCAGAACGCCTCCAACGGTCGCGATCGCGCTGCTCGTATCGATGCCACCATCCGCGACCTGGGCGGTTTCCCCGGCGTCGTCGCACCCGTCGTCGGACGCCTCACCGCACTGCTGAAGTCGATCGGTGAGCAGGCACAGCCGTTCGACGAGGCACTTCTCGGAGACCTCGCTCTCGAACACCAGCTCCTCGACCGCTCGCGCTACGTGAAGGCGCTCGCCACGACTGCCTCCGTGCCCGCGGTGGTCTCGTTGGCCGACGACCTCGTCACCGCCCACTCGGCAACTGTCGAGTGGCTCACTACAGTCCTCGCGGAAGATGCGCTGGGTGGCCCCGCCGCCCTGCGCCGCACGCCCATCCAGGCAGCGACAGGTGCTGCAGTACGTCTGATCAACACCCCTGTTACCTGGTCGAGCCGGGGTGTCGACCGCGTCGTCGGCACGGCAAAGGACGTCCCCGCCAAGGTGTCGACTCTCATCGGTCGAGGCCAGCGTGCCACCGAGCTCGCCGTCGACACTGTCACCGCGAGCCGCGACGCTGCTCTCGAGACAGCCGAGGACGTGACGCGTGATGGCGGCGCCACCGGCGTCGCCGACGCCATCCACCGCACGCGTGCGGCCGGCGGAACGCTCGACGAGCAGGAACTGCCGATCGACGACTACGACTCCTTGAACGTCTCCGCCGCGGTCGCGGAGATCAAGGAATTGACCGACCCGTCGGATCTCCGCACGGTGGTCGCCTACGAGGAGCGCAACAAGAACCGCCACTCCGTGGTGTCGGCAGCGCAGACGCGTCTGGCTGCCCTGGCGAAGGACATCGTCGGTATCTCCTGATCGACCCCGAACATGAGAAATGCCCCCGAGGACGACTCCTCGGGGGCATTTCTCGTGGGTGCTGCCTAGTTGCGTGTCACGGTGGTGCGAGGTCCGGTGTCGCCGGGCGCGGTGTCGCGGCCCGATCGGTCGGAGACTCTGCCGGTTCCGCACCGGGCCATGACTGCTTCCCACCATTCCTGCCGCGGACTCGGATCGGTCCAGACGACTGTCTCGGTATCCATCTTCCCACTCCTGTCGAAACACCTCGATGTGTCGACGCCTCACTTCTCGAGCGCTGTGACAGGGGTTACCCGATCGCGACAGGTTCACACCGTCGTCATCGCCACCAGGTCTCGCTGGGGGTGACCGGAGTGGTTCTCTTGTGCCGAGTCTTGAGGAACCAGTTCTCGATGGTGGCAGCGGCGTCGTCCGGAACATCCTCGCCCTCGAGATAGGCGTCGATCTGGGCGTAGGTCACGCCCAGGGCTTCCTCGTCCGGAAGCGCCGGCCGATCGTCCTCGAGGTCTGCCGTCGGAACCTTCTTCCACGTGCTCTCGGGCGCTCCCAGCTCACGCAGCAATGCAGCGCCCTGCCTCTTGGTCAGACCGGTGACCGGGGTGAGGTCGACTCCGCCGTCGCCGTACTTGGTGAAGAAGCCGGTGACGGCCTCGGCCGCGTGGTCGGTGCCGACGACCAGCAGATTGCGCTCGCCTGCCAGCGCGTACTGGGCGACCATGCGTTCCCGCGCTTTGATGTTGCCGCGGACGAAGTCGCGCAGCCGATCGACTCCCAGGGCTGCGGCCGCGGCACCGGCGGCGCCGTCCACCGATGCCTTGATGTCGACCGTCGCCGTGGTGTCGGGCTGGATGAAGTCGAGTGCGATGGTCGCATCGTCCTCGTCCGCCTGGGTGCCGTAGGGGAGCCGTACGGCGACGAACTCCGCCTTTCCTCCGCTCGCGCGGACACGTTCCGCCGCGAGTTGGCACAGGCGTCCGACGAGCGTGCTGTCCTGCCCGCCGCTGATACCGAGCACGAATCCCGCGGTGCCGGTGGCGACGGCGTAATCGGCGAGAAAGCCCACACGCGTGTCGATCTCCGCTGCGGGATCGATGGTCGGGCGGACCTCGAGTTCGGTTCGGATGGTGTCGCGAAGAGTCGGCATGAGACCAACGCTAGCGCCGATCCGCCCGATGTGACACTGCGGGAACGAAGTGTTTGCCGCCGACGAGACCGGGAATGTCCGGAGGTCCACACATTCTCCAGAGGGGATCGACCAGAGATGTCGCAACACACCGAGAGCGACGAGCTCATCGAGGCGGACGCGGCCGAACCGGAACAGCGAGTCGACACCGACGACGATCTCGCCGAGATCTGTTCCGAGATAGCGGACCTCGCACTCTCGCGCGACCTTCGTATCGCCACCGCCGAATCACTGACCGCCGGGAACATCGCCGCCAACCTGGGTCGCGCCCCGTCGTCGGGCACCTGGTTCCGCGGCTCGGTCGTCGCCTACGCGAGCGAGGTCAAGTACACGCTCCTGCAGGTTCCGCGGGGCCCCGTCGTGAGCGAGGAGGCAGCGACCGCCATGGCCAGCGGGGTGGCATCCGCGACCGGCGCGAACCTCACCGTGGCCGTCACCGGTGAGGCCGGACCCGAGACGATGGAGGACGTGCCCCCCGGCACTGTCTGGTTCGGGGTCGACGACCACGGGACCGTCAGCGCGGAACGCGTCGTTTTCGAGGGCGACCCGAAGGACGTCCTCGCGGCGACCATCGAACGTGCGCTACGCCTGCTGCGCGACCACGCCCGGTCAGGCTCCGAGAGCCAGTAGCGCGATGTCGTCGATCGGGGAGAGGTCGGGGATCAGGGCGACCAGATCCTCGACCACCTTCGCCGTGGACAAGCCGAGGCGGGCCTGCGTGAACTGTGCGAGTCCGTCCTCGCCGAACATCGTCCGGCCGTCGGGGCGCGCCTCGGTGATGCCGTCCGTGTAGAGGAGCAGGGTCTGCCCCTCCTCGAGCCGGAAACTGCACGAGCTGAACGTGGCGTTCTCGAGAGCGCCGACGAACATGCCCGTGCTGGAACGGATCTCGTGCACTTCTCCGCGCGCAGGGTCGAGCAGCAAGGCGGGCGGATGCCCTCCCGTTGCGAGAGTGACGCGGAACCCGCCGCGGGGGTCCGGAGTGATGAAGCCGAACAGCACCGTGCAGAAGCGCTGGTGCGAGGTGTCCATCAGGAGCAGGCGGTTGAGCTCCGCGAGTCCCTCGGTGGGGTCCTCGTGGTGCAGTGCCGCCGCGCGCAGGGTGTAGCGCACCAACGACGTGACCGCCGCAGCGCCGGCGCCGTGACCCTGCACGTCGCCGAGGAAGAACGCCCACCGGTCGTTGCCCAACGCGAAGACGTCGTAGAAGTCACCACCGACCTGCAACGGCGACGACGCGTGATAGTGCGACGCCAGCGTGAGGCCCTCGATCGTGGGGAGCGACGGCGGCAACAGCGTGCGCTGGAGTACCGCGGCGTAGTCACCGATGATCGCCGCATCCGATTCGGCTCTGGTCCGCAACTCGCGCTCGGCGCGGACCTTCGTCGCCGCGGACAGGCGCAGCTCGAACTCGTCCATGGCAATGTCGGCGAGCTCCATGAGGATATCCGCACGATCGTCGGACACGCTACGTGGAGTGACGTCGTACACGTTGACGGTGCCGAGGCGGAATCCGTCGGCCGTGACGATCGGTGCGCCCGCATAGAAGCGGATGCCCAGCTCACCACGGACGAAGGCGCTGCCGGCGGTGGACGGATCAGCCAGCGTGTCCGCTGCGACGAAGGGGCCGTCGTGCGTCATGGCCATCGTGCAGAGGGCGTCGTGACGCTCCGTGTGGTCGGGCAGTCCGTCGCCGTAGGTGGCGGTGAAGCGCACCAGATCGGCGTCGATGATGGACACCGAGGCGTACGGAGCGTCGAACCACCGAGCGGCGAGGCGAGCGATGCGAGCGAAGGCGCCGTCCGCGGCGGTGTGCTCGACGTCGTAGCGTGCCAGTGCTGCGAGACGTGCCAGCTCGGCGGCATGCGCTGGATCGGGACCGAGGTCGATCGGTTCCATCGCGGTTCGCGACGATGCACGCCTCGGGGAGTCGAAGACATGGGCGGCGTCGATCGGATGCGAGGCGTAGATCGGCCTCGACGACGGTGCGTTATCGGCCGGGACGACCTGACGGGGATGAAGTGCAGTCATGGGGCCTCCGGAAGAACGAGAGCGAGGGTGCTCTCCCCGGGGCTGGAGGAGACAAGGCTCCGTATGGGGCCTCAGCAGTTACGGGAAGTCTACGAGACGAGGCCGCCGGTGTCGATCTCCCACCCGGTGTTCATCTCCCGGGTGCCGCGTCGACATCCCACGCCATCGTCACGGTGGTTCCCGAATCCGCGGAAGACAACGTCACGTCGTCGGACAGCGTCTCGATGAGAGGCAGACCCCGGCCGCGTAGCGGGCCCGGCGACGACTCGGACCAGGTGCCGTGGTCGCGCACAGCGACCTCCAGGCGTGGGGCATCGAAGGTGGCCTGGAGATCGAAGACGCGTCGACCGCGGCCCGTGGCCGCCGGTCCGTACGCGTGTTCGACGACGTTGGCCATCGCCTCGTACACGGCCAGGACGATGTCGTAGGCCCGTGTCGAATCGAACGGCGTGTGCCGGAGCCAGGCGCCGAACCGCACCCGAGCATCGGTGATGCGCTGGGGCTCGGCGTCCAGATCGGTCAACGACAACTGGGTGGGCGGATGGCGGTGCTCGGTCGTCGCGTCGTCGATCACAGGTGCAGGAGTACCCCACGCGTGACCAGTCCTCACACCGGGAGCACCGCTCATGCGGGATCGGTCGCGCGCGACCCGGACGAACGGACGGCCGCCAAGGCCGCCTCGCGGGTGTCGAGAACCGGGAAGGTCTCGTCGAGACCGACCAACTGCAGAGGTCGAGCCGTCGCCGCACCGCGGGCGACGACCGCGAAAGCGACGTTCTCGCCGACCGCCTGATGAGAGGTGACCAACACGGTCATCCCTGCGGACGCGAGGAAGTCGACGCCCGTGAGATCGATGACGAGAGCACCCGACGCTGTGGTGCGCACGGCATCGACCGCGTCCTGAAGTATCGGCGCGGTGGCCAGATCGAGTTCGCCCACGACAGTCAGAACGGCTGCGTCGTCGTGCCATTCGGTGTCGACACGGAATGCGTCCGTGGTGTTCTCGGCGATCGACATCGGATGCCTGCCTTTCGGTGTTCGGTCCAGAAAGGCCATTCAAGCAGCCGAGTCCGACCGATGCCACACCGGCTCGAACTCTCGCACGTCCGGTTTGACGGGCCGTCACGGGGGTAACGGCGTGCGATGAACTGTCTCCCACGGACCCGGTCACCCCGTGGACATCGCCTGGAGCACCGTCCTGTCGACCGGCTCCCTGCCCGCGACTGCGGGCCACCACCGAGCGACGAGGCCCGAGCATGACCGAGGAGGTCCGCGCATGACCGAGGTTGCTGATCGCGTCACCGTCGTCATGATCACGCACAACCGTCGAGCGGAGCTGGAACGGACACTGAAACACATGACCTCGCTGTCCGACGAGGCTCCGATCGTGTTGGTGGACAACGCCTCCACGGACGGCACGGTCGAGATGGTCCGGGACCTGTTCCCCGAGGTGCGGCTCCTGGCGCTGTCGGAGAACCTCGGCGGGGTCGCACGCAACCGCGCCGTCGACATCGTCACGACGCCCTACGTGGCGTTCTGCGACGACGACACGCGATGGCAGGAGGGTGCGCTGTCCCTGGGGGCAGCGCGTCTCGACGCCTAACCGGCCGTCGCCACGGTCACGGGAAAATGTCTGGTCGCCCCGTCGCTGGTCGAGGATCCGATCACGGCCGAGTTCCGGGACAGTCCGATCGAGGGACCCTCCTGGCTGCCGGGGCCGGCGCTGCTCGGAATCATGGCGGGGCTGACGATGATTCGCGTCTCGGCGTTCCGGCGGGTGGGTGGATTCTGCGAGAGGATGTGGCTCGGCGGCGAGGAAGAACTGCTCGCGCTCGATCTCGCTGCCGCCGGGTGGTGGATGGTGTGGGAAGAACACATGGTCATCGAGCACGAGCCGTCGGTCAGCCGGGATGCGACCCGTCGACGCCAACCCGGTATCCGGAACACGCTGTGGACGTTGTGGTTGCGGCGGCCCGTTCGGAGCGCTGTCCGTAGAACGGTCGCGGTGCTCCGGTCGGCTCCCCGCGACCGCGCGACGGCATCGGCGGTGTGGGAGGCGATGATGTCGGCCGGGTGGGTCATTCGTCATCGCAAGCCCGTACCGCCGGCCGTGGAACGGGGTCTCGTCCTCCTCGAGGAACCCCAGTCCCGATCCGCGGCCCGTCGCTACGTGGGATAGCAGCACGGCCTCACACGAGGTCCAGGCGACCGTCTCTCGTTCCGTCCTCGGCCATCTCGGCGTGCTGCGCGACAACCGGTTCCGGCAACAGTGATCGAAGGACACGTTCGGTGTCCACGGCGATCTGCTCCCACGAGTAGCGCGCGTGGGCGCGGTCGGCGGCCGACATGCCGTACCCGGTGCGGCGACCCTCGTCGGCGAGCAGTCGACGCACGGCGTCGGCCACTGCGGCGGGTGTCCGGCGGTGCACTAGGACACCGGTGACACCGTCGATCACGGTATCGAGGAATCCTCCGACCGCTGTGGCGACCACCGGGATGCCGCACGCCATCGCTTCGAGCGGAACGAGGCCGAACGGCTCGTAGGTGGGTGTGCAGAGAACCACGTCCGCCGACCGGAGAAGATCGGGCATCGACTCGTGCGACACCTGCCCGACGAGGCGGACTCGATCGGCCACCCCGTGAGCGACGGCGATCTGCCTGAGGCGTTTCGCCTCGGCATCGTCGGAGACGTCGCTGCGCTCGCCGCCGGCGATGATCAGTTCGGTGTCGGGGACCGACGCGAGCGCGGCGATCGCCAGGTCGAAGCCCTTGCGCGGCACCAGTCTGCCCACCGCGACGAGGCGTCCTCGGCGAGTCGGGTCGGCCGATGCTATCGCTGCGGGTTGGAACTGTTCGAGGTCGACACCGCACGGCACCACCGAAATTCGGCGTCGCGGGATGCCCATCCGGACGAGTTCCGTCACCTCGTCGGAGCAGGTGGCAATTACGTGGTCCGCGCTGCGTGCGATGAGCCTTTCGATCTTCGTGCGGCTCAGGGGAGAGGTGTCCCGAGTGCCTTGGTGCCGCTTCTTGACTACACCGAGCGCACGGAAGGTCACGACGGTCGGGATGGCGAGGGGGCCGGCGGCGAGTTGGGTCGCGAGACCCGACATCCAGAAGTGTGCGTGCACCACGTCCGGACGATCCGCCGTCCAGTGCTCGGACAGACCGGCGGCGAAATCGCCCATGAACGGCAGCAAATCGTCCTTGGCTATCGGTGCGGGTGGACCGGCCGGCACGTGGACGACCCGGTAGCCGTCGGGGGCGGTGACGTCGTCGGGGAGGTCGGTCGAGTCTCGTCGAGTGAAGACGGAGACGTCGTGGCCCCGGTCGACGAGAGCGGCAGCCAATGCCGCGACGTGGACGTTCTGGCCTCCCGCGTCGATGCCGCCGAGCGCGGCGAGCGGGCTTGCGTGTTCAGACACCATGGCGATACGCATGAGGAATCCGTCCCTCGGAACAACGGTTGCGAGACGTCGCTGGTGACTGAACGACGTCCCTTTCTGTCGGTGGTGCGGGTCGAGCGGTCGGAAAGTCGTGTCGTCGGCGTCAGCGAAGGACGCGCACGCCCACTAGCCGTGAACGTGCCACAGCAGCACCGACATGGATTCGGACATCTCCGAGGTATAACCCGGATCGTGTGAAGAAAACATCCGACCGGACTACCTGCTCCGAATACCTGCCCCCTACTTCAGGGGATCGTTACCCCAGTTCATCAAGGAGTAGCGCCAGCGCGAGTGCTCCACGTCCTTCGACGGCCCCTGCGCGCGGTGCCGATGGACGTAGCCGACGACCTTGTGCATCGCCTTGACGTCGTCGTCGGTCAGATCCGATTTCTTCGTGTCCAGGATGTCGGTGATCCGTCGACCCATCTCGTGTCCTGTCGACTCGCCGTCCTTCGAGTCACCGACCGACTGGGATTCGTCCGTTGCCAACCAGTCCGAGAGTTCCTTCCTGGTCATGTTCACCGCGTCGTTCCAGTCGTCCCAGATGTCGTCCAGGCCGTCGGGGGTTCCGCTCTTCTTCGTATCCGTCATCGACCGGACGTTCCCCGCACCGGAGGGTCGCAATCCTGGCCCGGGAGCAGTGCCGCCGTTTGACTCGTTGCGTGACGGGCAGCCATGCGGCCGAGACCATTCGACCGTAGGAGGCACCGATGCATCCGAATTCATTGCGTACGTTGACCGAGTCGAGCGGACCGTTCGTGTCCGTCTACTTCGAGGATTCCCACGACACCGAGGACGGCCGGACCCGCCTCGAACTGTCGTGGCGGGGGATCGAGGAGGAGCTCCGACGGAAGTCCTCGCCGGAGGAGACGGTGGACGCTCTCCGCGCCGCGGTGCTGGACGCGCCGCCGGCCGTCGGGCGGAGCGGTCGCGGATTGATCGCCGCGGGATCGACGGTGCTGATCGACGAGCGACTGATCGGCCCGCCGGTCCGAACCGAGGTCCGGGTCTCCGAGTTGCCCTACCTCGTGCCGTTGGTCGATCACGGGCCGGCAAACCTGAGCTACCTCCTCGCATGGGTGGACCATGCAGGGGCCGACATCACCGTGCAGAGCAGCGGCGGAACCCACCAGGAGACGGTCGACGCGGTGTCCGGACCGATCCACCAGGCCGCCGGGGCGGAGTCCGCCGGGTACGGCACCCCGCAGCGTCGGACCGACGACGCGGCGAGACGCAACGTGGGCGCGGTGGCGGACCGGGTGACCGAGCTGGTGGACCAGCGGGCACTCGATGTCGTGTTCGTCGCCGGTGAGCTCCGCTCGCGGTCCGATCTCCGTGCCGCACTCCCGGAGCGGACGGCCGACGTCGTCGTCGACCTGGACATCGGGGCGCGCGGCAGCGGTAACCACAGCGAGGAGCTCGGCCGCGCGATCGACGAGGAGATCGAGCGTCGACGTCTCGCCGCGATGGACGACGCCGCGCAGACGTGGTCCGCGGAGCTCGGTCGTGGGTCGGGTCTGGCGATCGACGGGGTGGACGACGTCTGCGCGGCGCTCCGCGACGGCAGCCTCGCGACGGTGCTGATCGGTGATCTTCCCGACGTCACCGTGGTCTCGGACGAGTCACCCACCATGATCGCCCCGGACCCCGATGCGCTGTCGGCGTTCGGCGTGTCACCGACCCGCACATTGCGGGCCGACGAGGCCGTTCCGTACGGCGCGCTGCACATCGACGCCGAGGTGATCCGGGTCGACGAGAGGATCAGTCCGCGCGACGGCATCGCAGGGCTGCGCAGATACGCCGTCTGATCGCGGGCCGCAGCGCGCTCCGTGCGACGATCTGGCGATGAGTGTGTTGGTGTGCTTCCATGCCCATCCCGACGACGAGGTGTTCGGCACCGGCGGCATCATGCGTGCAGCGGCCGATGCCGGCCACCGCGTCGTTCTGGTGACCGCCACGGACGGTGCGCTGGGAGAGTTTCCGGAAGGACTGCTCGCGGACGGTGAATCGCTGCACGATCGGCGTCGACTCGAGCTCGAGCGGTCCGCAGAAATACTCGGTGTCCAGCGAGTGGTCATGCTCGGATACGCGGACTCCGGAATGGCGGGAACCGACGGCAACGACAACCCGATCGCCTTCGCCAACGCGTCGGTGGAGGAGGCTGCTCGTCGTCTTGCCGACGTCCTCGACGAGGAGCAGGCCCGCGTGCTGACGGTGTACGACCCCAACGGCGGCTACGGCCATCCCGACCATGTGCAGGTGCATCACGTCGGAGTTCGTGCGGCGGAGCTCGCCTCGGTGCCGTTCGTCTACGAGGGGACGATGAACCGCGACCGCATGCGCGAGATGATGGCGGCCAATCCCAATTGGGATCCCTCCGAGAACGACGAGGCGCCCCAGCTCGACATCGAATCCTTCGGACTTCCGGAGTCGGAGTTGACCACGGCCGTCGACGTGACGGGCGTGCTGGCCGCCAAGCGTGCGGCGATGGTGGTGCACGAATCGCAGATCGGCGACTTCGGCCCGTTCATCCCGATGTCCGACGCGGATCTCGCATCGGCCTTCGGGACCGAGTGGTTCCGCCGGATCGTGCCCGCTGTCGATGCGCCGCCGACGGTGAAGGAGACCGCGCTGCCCTTGTGAGACGGTTTGGCCTCGGGTCCGCCGGGTAGACCGAAGGCTATGGTCACTCGGGACATCAGCGTCACCCTCACCGTCAACGGCGAGGAGCATCGGGTCGAGTGCGACGTCCGCACGACACTCCTCGACGCACTTCGCGAGAGGCTCGGCCTGACGGGCTCCAAGAAGGGTTGCGATCGCGGACAGTGCGGATCCTGCACGGTGCTGTCCGGGGGCCGCCGCATCACCAGTTGTCTCACCCTGGCCGTCGCGGCGCAGGGTGACGACATCACGACCGTCGAGGGTCTCGCGGACGGCGACGACCTGCATCCGATGCAGGCGTCCTTCCTCGACAACGACGCGTTCCAGTGCGGCTACTGCACGCCCGGTCAGATCTGCTCCGCGGTCGCCGTGGTGGACGAGATGAAGAGCGGGTGGCCGAGCGCGGTCACCGACGACCTCGACAGCGCGGCGGTCTCGACCGACGACGAGATACGAGAGCGCATGAGCGGCAACATCTGTCGCTGCGGCGCGTACGCCAACATCGTCGCCGCGGTGCGGGAGAACATGCCGCCCCGCGACGCCACCACCGTAGGGGTCGAGGCGTGAAGACATTCGCCTACGACAGGGCCGAGGACGCGGCGTCCGTGGCGGCGGCACTGGCACAGGGAGCGACGCGTGTGCTGGCCGGTGGCACCAATCTGGTCGATCTGATGAAGCTGGGCGTCGAGACACCGGATCGACTGATCGACATCACGGGCCTCGCCCTGGCCGACACGCAGTGGAACGCGGACAGTGGTCTGCGCGTCGGAGCGCTGGTGCGCAACAGTGATCTGGCCGCCGATCCGGTCGTGCGCTCGCAGTATCCGGTGCTCTCGCGCGCTCTGTTGTCGGGCGCGTCGGGCCAGCTCCGGAACATGGCGACCACCGGTGGCAACCTGTTCCAGCGCACCCGCTGCCCGTACTTCATGAACGTCGACACGGCGTGCAACAAGCGCGAACCGGGGTCGGGATGCTCCGCTCTCGAGGGCGATCGCCGCAACGCCGCGGTGCTGGGCGCGTCGCAGTACTGCATCGCCACCCACCCGTCGGACATGGCAGTGGGCCTCGCGGTCCTCGACCCCACCGTCGGTGTCGTCGGAACGGACGGGATCCGAGAGATCCGATTCGCCGATCTGCATCGTCTACCCGAATCCACCCCGGAACGGGACTCGACACTGCGGGACGGGGAGTGGGTCACCCACCTCGACATTCCGCCGCTCCCGTCCGGTGCGCGCTCGACCTACCGCAAGGTGCGCGACCGCGCGTCGTACGCCTTCGCCGTGGTGTCCGTCGCCGCTGTGGTGGTGGTGGAGAACGGTGTGTTCACGACCGTGCGGATCGCGTTGGGCGGTGTGGCGCACAAACCGTGGCGGGCGACGATCGCCGAGAACGATCTGCTCGGTTCGATTCCGTCCCGCGCCGCGGTGGTGGCGGCGATGGAACACGAGCTCGGTGCCGCGCATACGTTCCCGGACAACAACTACAAGATGTCGCTCGTCGCATCGACCGCGGCGTCGACCGTGATGTCCCTGTCCGACGTCGCTGCAGACGAGGCCCGTCGATGACCGTCATGGGAACGCCTGTCGTGAGGCTCGAGGGCCGCGAGAAAGTCACCGGCGCAGCACGATACGCGGCGGAATACAAGGATGTCGGTGGATCTCTTGCCTACGCGGTCATCGTCGGGGCGACTGTTCCTGCCGGGAGGGTGGTCGACGTCGATCGTGCATCAGCACTCGCGCTTCCGGGTGTTCTGGACGTGCTCTGGTACGGCAACGCCCCGGCATTAGGTGACCCCGGGGACGGCGAACTCCAGGTCCTGCAGTCCGACGCAGTCTCCTACCGCGGGCAGATCGTCGCCGTCGTCGTGGCGGACACGCTGGAGCAGGCCCAGGACGCGGCGTCGGCAGTCGACGTGACGTACGAGAGCAGGCAGTGCGACAACGAGTTACGGGAACATCACCCCGGCATCTACGCTCCCGAACAGGTCAACGCGGGCTTCGACACCGACGTCGTCAAGGGGGAGCCGGAGGCACGATTCGACGCCTCCCCGGTCCGCGTCGACGTCCGGTACACGACACCGGCCGAGCACAACGCGCCGATGGAGCCGCACGCCACGATCGCGTCCTGGAGCGAGGACAGGTCCACGCTGACGGTGTGGGACTCCACCCAGGCGCCGTCGGGAGTGGCCGGAGATCTGGCCGAACTCTTCCACCTCGAGCCCGGCCGAGTGCGCGTCGTCGCCGAACATGTCGGGGGAGGATTCGGGTCGAAGGGAAGCACACGGCCGAACGCGGTGGTGGCGGTGATGGCGTCGTCCGTCGTGGGTCGGCCCGTGTCGTTCCCCGTGCCGCGCCGGTCGACCTTCGACTTCGTCGGCTATCGCACTCCGACCATCCAGCGCATCCGGCTCTCGGCCGACCACGACGGCTCGATGACAGCGCTTCTGCACGACTCCCTTCAGCAGACGTCGACGGTCATGGAGTTCGTCGAGCAGACCTCGGAGGGCAGCCGGCACGTGTACGACGTCGCCGACGTGTCCACGACCCACCGCGCCGTCGCGCTCGACGTCGGCACGCCGCGGTGGATGCGGGCTCCCGGTGAGTGCCCCGGCATGTTCGGGCTCGAGTGCGCGGTCGACGAACTCGCCTATGCCCTCGGCATGGATCCCATCGAGCTGCGACTACGCAACGAGCCGTCGGTCGACCCGGCAGACGGGCAGGCGTACACCTCCCGGACCGTCCGCCGGGTGTTCGACGAGGGAGCCCGCAGATTCGGGTGGGCCGAGCGCGATCCGCGTCCAGGAATCCGACGGGTGGGGCGGACGCTGGTCGGCACCGGGGTGGCGATGGCGACCTACCCGGCCATGACGTCTCCGAGCACCGCGCGCGCGACCGCTCGCGGCGACGGCACGGTCGACGTGGCCATCGCCGCGTCCGACATCGGGACGGGCGCTCGCACCGTTCTGGCGCAGATCGCCGCCGATGCCCTCGGTGTCTCCCTGGACCGCGTACACATCCACGTCGGCGACAGTTCGCTGCCGACAGCACCCGGTGCCGGCGGATCGTCGGGCACGTCGTCGTGGGGATGGGCGGTGACCAAGGCCTGCCGGGCACTGGTCGCCGACGGTGACCCGGCCGCCGGTGCGAGCGTCCTGGCGGACACCGCCGACGATCTCGAGGAGCGCGCCGAGAGGGCACGCCAAGCCTTCGGCGCCCATTTCGCCGAGGTGCACGTCGACGTGGACACCGGCGAGGTGCGGGTGAACCGGATGCTCGGTGTCTTCTCCGTGGGACGCGTGCTCAATCCGCGGTTGGCGCGGTCGCAGCTCATGGGCGGCATGATCTTCGGGTTGGGGATGGCTGTGATGGAGGAGGGCATCGTGGACCGCCGACACGGCGGATTCCTCAATGCGGACCTCGCGGAGTACCACGTGCCGGTGGACGCCGACGTCCGCGACATCGAGGCGATCTGGGTCGACGAGGACGACGACGATCTCAATCCCATGGGCAGCAAGGGAATCGGCGAGATCGGCAACGTCGGATCGGCAGCCGCCATCGCCAACGCCGTGTATCACGCGTGCGGTGTGCGGGTGCGGGACCTTCCCATCCGTCTCGACACCCTCGTCGAGAAGATGGATCCCGCGCTGCGCCAGTGAGCGACGAGCCGATCAGGCGAGGAGGAGATCGAGCCGTTCGTACCCTTCGCGCATGCCCTTCTCCATTCCGCTCGCCGCCATCCCGTCGCGCGCGTCGAGGGACGGGTAGACCGAATGTCCCTCGAGCCGACACCGGTCACCGAGATCGACGAAGGTGAGGAACTCGATGCTCACCACGTCGGGGAAGCCCTCGTACTCGAACGTCTGCACGGCGAACTCGTCGGTGCGCACGGTGTGGAACACGCCGTGGAAGGCGTACTCGGCGCCACCGGGATCACGATGGAGGTAGCGATAGCGCCCGCCGCCGCGGAAGTCGTACTCCTCGACCGACATCTCGTACCCCGCCGGGCCGAGCCAGCGGGCGACCAGTTCGGGTTCGGCGTGGGCCCGGAAGACCGCGGAGACCGGCGCGTCGAATTCACGACGAACATCGATGAACGGCACGCCTTCCGGCAGGTGGATGTGCAGGGCCCTGTCCGCAGTTCCCGTCATGTCGTCCAGTCTGGACCACTGCCCGCCGCCGCGGAGGCGCTACCGGACGGTCACGCGGATTCGAGGAACCGCGGAGGTGGTAGACACATCGGGTCATCATTAGCCGCGACAGCTCGGGGGACCCACGTGCGCATCGCTCTGCTGTCCTACCGCAGCAAGCCCCACGTCGGTGGACAGGGCGTGTACGTCTCGCGTCTGAGCCGGGCTCTGGTGGACCAAGGACACAGCGTCGAGGTGTTCTCCGGTCAGCCGTACCCCGACCTCGACCCACGCGTGGGCCTCACCCGCGTCCCGAGTCTGGACCTGTACCGGGACGACGATCCGTTCCGCACCCCGAAACCGTCCGAGATCAGAGACCTCGTGGACGTGTCCGAAGTGCTCACGATGTGGACCGCGGGTTTCCCCGAACCCCGCACGTTCGGTGCCCGGGTCGCACGACTGCTTCGCGCGCGGGCCGACGAGTTCGACGTCGTGCACGACAATCAGTCCTTGAGCTACGGGCTGTTGCGAGTTCCGCTGCCCCTCGTGGCCACCATCCATCACCCGATCACGCGGGACCGCGCGCTCGACCTCGCGGCAGCACCGTGGCGGCGACAGATCACCGTCCGTCGCTGGTACGGCTTCCTGACCATGCAGAGGCGGGTGGCGCGCCGCATCGCGCGCCTGCTGACCGTGTCGCACTCGTCCGCCGTCGACATCGTCGAAGCCTTCGGCGTCGATCCCGCGGCGGTCACCGTGGTCCCTCTCGGTGTCGACACGACGGTGTTCGCACCGGGAGTCGCGCCGCGAGTTCCCGGGCGGATCGTGGCGGTCGCCAGCGCCGACGTCGCACTCAAGGGAGTGCGGCATCTTCTCGAGGCGGTGGCGAAGATCCGCACCGAGCGCGACGTGGAGCTCGAACTGGTGTCGAAGGTCGACCCGGCCGGACCGACACGGGTCCTGATCGACGCACTCGGAATCGGCGACATCGTACGGACCCGCAGCGGCCTCGACGACGCCGAACTGGCGCGCGTCCTGGCCTCGGCGGACGTCGCCTGCGTGCCGTCCTTGTACGAGGGCTTCTCGCTCCCGACGATCGAGGCGATGGCCTGCGCGACGCCCTTGGTGGTGAGCCGCACCGGGGCGATCCCCGAGGTGGTGGGGCCCGACGGGCTCTGCGCCGATCTGGTGCCTCCCGGAGACAGCGACGCACTCGCCCTCGCACTGACTCGCGCGCTCGACGACGAGCCGCGCCGGCGCGCCATGGGTGAACGCGGACGCGAACGGGCCACCTCCACCTACGGCTGGCCGGCTGTGGCCGCAGCGACGGTCGAGCAGTACGAGAGGGCGATCGACGACGGTCGCCGACCACGACGGAATCGAGTGAGAACATGCTGACGATGGACTTCGACCGACTCGGGTTCGGCGAGGGTGATCGCGTCATCGACATCGGCTGCGGCCAGGGACGTCACTCCTACGAGTTGTACCGCCGCGGAGCGCATGTCACGGCGTTCGATCAGAACGCGGAAGAACTCGACGAGGTCAAGGTCATGTTCGGCGCGATGGCCGAGGAAAAGCAGGTTCCGGAGTCCGCGACCGCGGAGACCGTCGTCGGCGACGCGTTGTCGCTGCCCTTCCCCGACGAGTGGTTCGACGGGGTGATCGTCTCCGAGATGCTCGAGCACATCCCGCAGGACGCGCGGGCCATCGCCGAGATCGCCCGCGTCGTGCGGCCCGGCGGCACCGTGGCGGTGAGTGTCCCGCGGTGGTTGCCCGAGCGTGTGTGCTGGGCCCTCTCGGACGAGTACCACGCCAACGAGGGCGGGCACGTGCGGATCTATCGCGCCGGCGAGTTGGCGACATCGCTGACCGATGCGGGCCTCGAGGTCACCCACACTCACCATGCGCACGCGCTCCACGCGCCGTACTGGTGGCTCAAGTGCGCCGTGGGGGTGCGCAACGACGACCACCCACTGGTGCGCGGGTATCACTCGATGCTGGTGTGGGACATGATGAAAGCCCCTCGGACGACCCGCATCCTCGAGAAGGTGCTGAACCCGGCCATCGGCAAGTCCGTCGTGATCTACCTGCGCAAGCCGGAGGCCCGTCGCGATCGACCGGAGGTCGAGCGTGGCGCTCACTGAGCATGCGGTCCCGTCCGTCCCCGACGTCCTGACGGCCGAGCAGTGTCTGGAGAGCGCCCGGAGCATCGCGGCGGTCCAGTTGCGGTCCGGGGCCGTGCCGTGGTCGGACGGCGGACACCTGGATCCGTGGGACCACGTCGAAGCAGCGATGGCTCTGAGCGCGGCGGGCCTGGTCGAGGAGGCCGACGCCGCCTACGAATGGTCGCGGCGAACCCAGCGCGACGACGGTACGTGGCCCATCCGGATGCGCGGGTCGATCGTCGAGGACGCCGGATCCGATACCAACTTCTGCGCCTACATCGCGGTGGGGGTGTGGCACCACTTCCTCGTCACCGGCGACGACAACTTCGCGCTCGCACTGTGGCCGACCGTGCGCCGCGCCGTCGACTTCGTCCTCTCCCTGCAGTCCGATCGCGGCGAGATCGCCTGGGCGGCCGGACCGAACGGCTCGCGTGCGGAAGCGCTGCTCACCGGGAACGCGAGCATCCATCACAGCTTGCGCTGCGCGTTGGCACTGGCGGCGTACATCGGCGACCCCCAACCGGACTGGGAGGTGGCGGTCGGCCGACTCGGTCACGTTCTCCGGCATCATGATTCGGCCTTCACTCCGAAGCCGTCCTACTCGATGGACTGGTACTACCCGATCCTGGGCGGCGCGGTGCGCGGCCCCGCGGCTCTGCGGCGTATCGACGAGCGGTGGACGGACTTCGTGGTGGACGGGCTCGGTATCCGCTGCGTCGACGACCGCCCCTGGGTCACCGGAGCGGAGACCTGCGAACTGGTACTGACCCTCGACGCGATGGACCGTCGCGACGCGGCGGTCGCCTTGCTTGCGAACATGCAGCACCTGCGGGAGAGCGACGGGTCCTACTGGACCGGCCTCGTCTACGCGGACGGTAAGCGGTGGCCGGTCGAACGGACCACGTGGACCACCGGGGCGATGATCCTCGCGGCCGACGCGCTGTCCCGGTCGAGCGCCGGTTCCGGTATCTTCCGCGGCGACGACCTGCCCGTCGGACTGTCCGGCGCGCACCGACTCTGCGGCTGCGCGGGGGAGTCCTATCCGGCGAGCGTGCCGGGCTGACCGGACGTACGCGTCAGCACTCGCAGTGACCCGGCTACTCGCAACTCGGTGAACTGGCCGCTGTCGAGTGCCCGCCGGTAGATTCGGTACGGCGCCTGACCGCCGTCGGCCGGATTCGGGAACACGTCGTGGATCAGCAGGGCGCCTCCGACGGCTATCCAGGGAGCCCAGCCCTCGTAGTCCGCCGCGGCGGCCTCGTCCGTGTGACCACCGTCGACGAACAGGACGCTGACCGGTTGCCGCCAGATCGCCGCGACCTCGCTGGAGCGTCCGACGACGGCGATGACCACGTCGTCGAGGCCCGCCCCGCCGATGGTGCGCCGGAACCGGGGCAACGTGTCGAGCGATCCGGTGGACGGATCGACCAACGACTCGTCGTGGTACTCCCACCCCTGCTGGTGTTCCTCGGACCCGTGGTGGTGATCGATGGTGACGACGCGTCCACCGGTGGCGCGCGCGGCGGCGCCGAGGTAGACGGTGGACTTGCCGCAGTAGCTCCCGATCTCGACCGCGACCCCGTCCCCGAGGAACTCGGCGGCCGCGTCGAACAGTGCGAGACCCTCGTCGGCGGGCATGAAACCCGTTGCCGCCTCGGCGAACTCGCGGAGATCATCGGGCATGACGGGCGGTGCGGGAGTGTCGGTCACGCGCCGAGCCTAGTCGAACACCTTGCCGGGATTGAGGATGCCCCGCGGGTCGAGAGCTGCCTTCACCGCACGGTGCATGGCCAGCACGACCGGATCGAGCTCCTGCACCAGTCCGTGCATCTTCAGCAGTCCGACGCCGTGTTCTCCGGTCACGGTGCCGCCGAGTTCCAGTGCGGCGTCGATGATCTCGGCGAACGCCGCCTGTGCTCGCGCGCGCGCCGCATCGTCGTCCCGCGGGGTTATCAGCAGAGGGTGCAGATTGCCGTCGCCGGCGTGGGCGATGTTGGCGATGACGACGTCGTGGGCGATGCCGATCTTCTCGATGCGCGAGAGCATCTCCGGCACGTGCCGCTTGGGGACGCACACGTCCTCGGTCAGCACCGGCCCCAGACGTTCCATCGCGGGATACGCCAAGCGGCGGGCCGCGAACAACGCGTCGGCTTCCTCCTGGTCGGTGGACAGTGCCGACCAGGTGGCGCCGCCCTCGTCGAAGCACGCCATCATCGTCTTCGCTTCCTGGTCGCCGACCTGTCCGGGTGTGTCGACCCGGCCGAGCAGCACCACCTCGGCGTCGACGGCGAGACCCATGTTCTTCCAGGCGTCCACCGCGAGCAGGCACTGCTTGTCGACCAGTTCCAGAGCCGACGGCGTCAGGCCCGCGGCGGCGACAGCGGCGACGGCTCGCCCGGCGTCGACGATCGAGTCGAAGTATCCGGCGACGGTGCGCTGCGGATCCTGGAGCGGACGGAGTTTGACGGTGATCTCGGTGACGATGCCCAGCGTCCCCTCGGAGCCGACCATCAG
This sequence comes from Rhodococcus sp. MEB064, assembly GCF_000834565.1. Taxonomy (NCBI): domain Bacteria; kingdom Bacillati; phylum Actinomycetota; class Actinomycetes; order Mycobacteriales; family Nocardiaceae; genus Rhodococcus; species Rhodococcus sp. MEB064. The sequence continues at coordinate 59,825 of NZ_JXQS01000010.1, read as the reverse complement.
ACCTGCGAGGTCGTACCCCGCGACGCCCTTCGCGGTCTTGCGACCCAGTCGGACCAGATCACCTGTCCCGGTGACGATCTGCAGTCCCATGACGTAGTCGCGGGTGACCCCGTACTTCACGCAGCAGAGTCCGCCGGCGTTGGTGGCGACGTTCCCACCGATCGTCGACCAGGGTGAGCTGGCGGGATCGGGCGGGTACCACAACCCGACCTCGGAGGCGGCCGCGCGCAGGTGATCGTTCACGACGCCCGGTTCGACGACGGCATAGCGCTCGAGCGGGTCGATCTCGAGGATCGTTGTCATCCGATCGAGAGCGAGAACGATGCATCCCTCGCTCGCGTTCGCTCCGCCGGACAACCCGGTACCGGCGCCGCGAGTCACCACCGACGTGCCGGTCGCGAGACAGGCGCGCACGGTCGCCTGGACCTCCTCCGCGGTGGTGGGCCGTACGACGGCGAGCGGAGCGACGGAGTGCGCCCACTCCGCCTCGTCGTGCTGGTACGACGCCATGACGTCGGGGTCCAGGACGACCCGATCGGCGGGGAGTTCGGCGAGCAGTGCATCGACGATCATCAGTCGAGGGTAGCTGTGAGCGGCATCTCGCCCGCCGTCGCCGACCCCCTCTTCGGAGGGTAGTGGGAGTGGTTCAGGTCACATACGGTTCCTCGCAAGTCCGACCATTCGGACGTTCCTCACCTCGGATGGAGAACCATGACCACAGTTTCGCCCGACGACGCGACCGCGCGCGTCGCAGCACCACCCACCACCCCGCGGACGAGCGTGCGCAAGGTGGCGGTTGCCAGTGGCATCGGCACCACGATCGAGTTCTACGACTTCTTCATCTACGGAACCGCTGCCGCCCTGGTGTTCCCGACGGTGTTCTTCCCCGCGCTCGGGGCGACGGCGGGGACGGTGGCATCCTTCGCGACCTTTGCCGTCGCGTTCATCGCACGTCCGGCAGGTGCCGTGCTGTTCGGACACTTCGGTGACCGCATCGGGCGCAAGAAGACCCTCATCTCGACACTGCTGCTGATGGGTGTGTCGACGTTCGTCATCGGTCTCCTGCCCGGCGCCGAGACCATCGGTGTCGCGGCCCCGATCATCCTGGTCGTCCTGCGGTTCGGCCAAGGCTTCGCGGTCGGCGGCGAATGGGCGGGGGCGACGCTGCTGACGGCCGAGTACGCGCCGGCGAAGCGCCGCGGCTTCTACGGAATGTTCCCGCAGTTGGGACCGTCGGCGGCCTTCATCCTGTCCAGCGCGACGTTCCTGGCCACCGGCGCCGTCTTCGGCGACACCAACGAGACGTTCCTGAACTACGGGTGGCGCATCCCGTTCCTGTTCAGCGCCGTCCTCGTGCTGATCGGCCTGTACATGCGGCTCGCGATCGAGGAGACGCCGATCTTCCGAGCGGACCAGGCGGCGGCCGCACAGAAGGTGCCCGGCAAGCTACCGGTTCTCGAGGCGTGGCACGTGCAGAAGCGGGAAGTGCTGCTCGCGGCGGGTGCTCTCGCCTCACTGTTCTCGTTGTTCTACATGGGCACTGCATATCTCACGAGTTACGGCACCAAGACGCTCGGATTCGACCGGCCGTTCGTGCTGTGGACCGGCATCGTCGGCGCCGTCATCTTCGGCATCACCATCGCGCTGTCCGCCACGTTCTCGGATCGGGTCGGCCGGCGGCGCGTCATCATGGTCTCGTGCGCGGTGGCCGTCCCGTGGTCGCTGGTGCTGTTCCCGTTGCTGGACACCGGGTCCAGCGCGGCCTACGTCGTCGCCATGTGCGTCACGTTGTCCATCTTCGGCATCGCGTACGGCCCGACCGGAGCGATGCTGCCGGAGCTGTTCCAGACCCGATTCCGATACACGGGCGCCGGTCTCGGCTACAACCTCGCCGGAGTTCTCGGTGGCGCGATCCCGCCGCTGCTCGCCGCCCCGCTGACCGCGGAGTTCGGCAGCATCGCCGTGGGCGTCATGCTCGCCCTGCTGTCGGTGCTGAGCCTGTTCTGTACCCGGGCGCTGGTGGAGACCCGGAACGTGAACATGGCCTGACGGCCCGAGACACGAGAAATCCGGTGCGGAAATGTTCGCTCAGCGAATATTTCCGCACCGGATCCATGTGCGTGACGGGACTAGCGGGTGCCGCCCTTGGCGTATTCCGCGATCGCGTCGATGTTGGTCGAATCGATGAATGCCGGTCCGGTCAGAACCGGGGTGCCTCCACCGATGGTGTTGCCGTTGTTGAGGTACAGCCACAGCGAGTCGATGGCCAGGTAGCCCTGCAGGTAAGGCTGCTGGTCGACGGCCCACGCTACGTCGCCACCCTGGATGGCCTCCACGAGTGCGGCATTGGTGTCGAACGTGACGACGGTTGCCTCGGAGCCGGCGTTAGCCTTCGACTGCACCGCGGTCAGCGCGATCGGGGCGCCCAGCGCGACGATGTGGTCGATGGACGGATCCTGCTGCAGCTTGGCCGTGATGGTGGCCTCGACGGACGGCATGTCCTTGCTGTTGACGTTCAGGATCTCGGTGGAACCACCGGTGAAGCCCTGTGTCACACCGGCACAGCGGGATTCGAGGGCGACCTGACCCTGCTCCTGGATGATGCAGAGCGTCTTCTTCGCACCCTCGGTGGTCAGGCGCTCACCGACTGCCTGGCCGGCGATGGTCTCGTCCTGGCCGAAGTACTGCTGGACGCCCTGATCCTTCCAGGCGTCGTACCCGGAGTTGAACGCGACGACGGGGATGCCCGCTGCGGTCGCGGCATCGACGGCCGGCGCCATGGCGTCGGGCTTGGCCAGCGTGACCGCGATGCCGTCGACCTTGGAGTCGATGGCGCTCTGGACCAGGTTGGCCTGGTTGGGTGCTTCGGGATCGGAGGAGTAGCGCAGCTCGATGTTGTCCTTCGCTGCCGCAGCCTCGGCGCCCTTGCGGATGAGGTCCCAGAACGTGTCGCCGGGAACCTCGTGCGTGATCATCGCGATGGTCGCCTTGGGAGTGTCGGCCGTGCCGGCGTTGCCGCCGCCGTCACCGGAGGACTCCGGAGCCCCGCCGGAACTCGAGCAGCCCGCTGCCAGGGTGACGCTCAGTGCGACGCCGAGAGCCACAGCGGTGCCCCGACGGGTGAGATGACGTGTCATTCGGTCTCTTTCTCGAACGCCGACTAGTCGGTGTGCTGGATACGAGGTCGTGATCATGAGGTCGCGACCCGGAGATATGTGTAATCCACATCACAAGCATTGTCAATAGTTTGTCCAGACAATACGTCCGCAGCGGTGCGGGTGTGTCAGGTGCGCGCCTCGGCCTGCACCGCGGCGAGAACGGCAGTGCGGTCGAGCTTTCCACGCGGAGTGCGGGGGAGAGAGCTCACCGTGACCACGGCGGCGGGGAGCGCGGGGGCCTCCAGACGGCGCCGGAGATGGCGTCGTAACGCAGCGGGATCGACCGGGTCGTCGACGACGATTGCCGCTACCGGCACGTGTCCCATCCGCACATGCGGAGCTCCGACACACGCAGCGTCGACGATGCCGGGAAACTCTCGCAGCGCTCGCTCCACGTCGATCGGTTCGACCTTCAGGCCGCCGCGCACGATGGTGTCGCTGCTGCGACCGGTGAGGAACAGCCAGCCCTCGTGCACCTCACCCCTATCGCCGACACCCATCCACCCGTCGACCGGACCACCCGTCGGTGCCGCGTCGTCCGGCGAGGTCATATAGCCGTCGAAGTTCATGTCGCTGTGTACCTCGACCAGACCGTCGACCACCCGCGCCTGCACCCCGGACACCAGTCGCCCGGCGGAGCCTGGTGGAACCGGTTCGGCGGAGGATGACACGGCGACGAGGCTCAGTTCCGACGCTCCGTAGAAGTGCACGAGGGTGGCCCCGGGTAGGCGATCCGACAGTTGGCGCCGCCCGGATTCGGGCCAGAAGGCACCGGAGGACAACACTTCTCGGATGCTTCCCGGGGTGAGGTCGACGCGTCGAGCGATGTCGTGCGCGATGGTGGGAACGGTGTAGATGTGCGTCGGATCAGCGCCGCTCGCGGCCCACGAGTCGACCGGTCGCAGATCCACCGAGGCACCTCGCGTCAAGGCATGCACAAGTCCGTACAGGAAATGGGTGTGGTCCAGGACGCCCGGCGCGGCGACGCGGGAGTGCTCGTCGACGGTGAACTCCTCGTCCGAGCGATCGAGAGTGCGAGTCCAGGATCGGCGGGAGCGCACGAACAGCTTGGGTTTCCCCGACGTTCCGGAGGTCAGCCCCGCCAACAGTTCGGCGGACTCGTCGGGATCGGCGACAGGCGTCGCCGGCGCTGCCGTGAGATCCGTCGGCGACTCGAGGGGCCCGTCGTAGCCGAGTCGTCGGAGACGGTCCCTGCCGCGTGTCGACGCGACGACAGCCCCCGGTCGGCTGATGTCGAGCACGGATGCGAGATGGTCGGGCAGGAGATGGCGATGCAGAAGGACCAACGAGGAACCCGCGCGTATCGCGCCGATCAGAGTGACCACCGAGCCGAGATCGGACGCCGGAAGCACTGCGACACGAGGCATTCCGGCGACGCGCGCGGCGACGCGACCCGAGTGATCCCACAGCTCCCGATAGCTCAGCGATCCGTCCGCCGCGGTCACCGCGCAGGAGTCCGGGGTGCCCCGCGCCCACCGTTCGATCCGCCCGGCGATCACGAGTCGTCCTGGTCTGTCGCCGGATCGTCGACACCCCGCGCGACGAGGCTGTCTCCCAGCGCGTCCGCGGTACGGAGTGCACGGACGACGACGGGTGTCGCCAGCGCCGTCATCGACCATTGCAGCCCGCGGGCTTTGCGGGCGTCCGATACCTCGTGGACAATCCCCGTCAGGACCGGAACGAGCCGGATGGTCAGTGCGAGAAGCAGACCGACCCGGTCGGGATCCACACCGAATCTCCGGAAAGGCTGCAGGAGGCGGTCGCAGACGTCCAGCATCTCGGTGACGCGGGTGGTCAGAGTGACCAGGCTCGCGGCCGCGACGGTGACCACCAGGACGCCGCACACCACCACTGCTCGGGCCGGGGTGGTGAAGACGACCTGGAACACCGCGATGAGAGCGACCATCCAGAACAGTGGGCGGATCTGTGCGAGGGCGACACGGGGACCGATGCCTCCCACCGCGAACGCTCCGCACACCAGGGCGGCGGCCACGGCGACATCGACGGGTCTGCGCACCAGGGCGATCACGGCGACGACCGCGACCATCAGCAGCAGAAGCTTGGTGCCTGCCGGAAGTCGGTGCAGCAGTGATCGACCCGGTTGATAGAGGCCGATCATTCGAGCAACGCCTCGTAGGCGGGCAGGGCGTCCGCGGGACGTCCGTCGTAGGCCACGCGCGCGTCGTGGATGACGATGACGCGGTCGAAGTTCGTCAACAGATCGAGATGGTGCGTGACGACGACGACCTGCTGATCCAGGGTGTCGAAGACGCGTCCCACCTTGCGGGCGTTGCGCAGGTCGAGGAGCGTGGTCGGCTCGTCCGCCACGAGGACCTCGGGTCGGCGGATCAGCACCGCACCGATCGCCAGCATCTGCTTCTGGCCACCGGAGAGCAGGTGCGCGGGGTGGTCGGCGTGGCCGGCCAGGCCGAACCTGTCGAGCATCTCCGACACACGGTCGCGCACGTCGTCCTTGCCGGCGCCGGTCCGTCGCAACGAGAACGCGAGATCCTCGGCGACGGTGGGCATGACGATCTGGTTGTCGGGGTCGGTGAAGACGAAGCCGACCTTGCGCCGGACCTGTCCACCCTTGCGGGCGACGTTGAGACCGTCGACCGTGACGGTGCCCTCGTTCGGGGAGACGAGGCCGTTGATCATGCGCGCCAGAGTGGACTTCCCCGACCCGTTGGAGCCGACGATGCCGATGCGGGACTCGGTCAGTTCGAGGTCGATGTCCTGCAGCACGCTTCGCTGACCGTAGCCGTGCGAGACGTGCTCGAAGCGGATGACGCTCACCGGTCGACCCGCTCGACGAGCATCGCGATTCCCTGACCGCCTCCGATGGCGCATGCGGCGAGGCCCAGCGCGGGCGAGGTTGTCGATGCCATCTGTGTAGCCAACCGGACGAGCAGAAGGGCACCGGAGGCGCCCCACGGGTGGCCCAGAGCGATGGCGCCGCCGCCCGGACAGACGATGTCCGGATCGAAGCCGAGGCGATCGACGACTGCGAGCGCGACGGTCGCGAACGCCTCGGTGATCTCGACGATGCCGACGTCCGTCGGTGCGACCCCGCAGCGCGACAACACGGCCTCGATCGCGGGGATCGGCGCGAGCCCCGGTAGCGCCGGGTCGGTTCCGGCGACCGACCATCCGAGGATGCGGAGCGCCGGCCCGTCGGCGCGGTCGGCAGTGGTGACGGCGACGACCGCCGCACCGTCGGAGATGCCGCACGAGTTCCCGGCCGTCGCGGTGCCGTCGGCGGAGAAGGCCGGCCGCAACCGTCCGAGCCGCGCCGCGGTGAGGCCGGAACGAACGCGTTCGTCCGCGGTGACCCCGGCGACGGGCACGATCTCGCCCGAGAAGTCGGTGGTCGATGCCAGCTTGTGCGACCGCTCGGCGTACAGGTCCTGGCGGGCTCTGTCGATACCGAGGTGACGCGCCAGGTCGTCCGCCGCGACGCCCATGTCGGGGTCCGGTGTTCCTGCTGGGGTGAACGGCGCGCGGGTGTAGCGAACCGGGTCCTGTCCGCCGGACGGCGGGAAGTAGCGCCACGGCGCGGTGCTCGCGGACTCGACGCCCCCTGCGAGCAGCAAGGAATCGTCGCCGGCTCGGATGCGTGACGACGCCAGGGCGACCGCATCGAGTCCCGATCCGCACTGGCGATCGACGGTCACGCCGGGGACGCCGTGACCGAGTCCCGCCTGCAGTGCGCTGACGCGGGCGATGTCGCCGCCGGGTCCGAGGCAGTTGCCGAGGACGACGTCGTCGACCGGACCGAGGTGCGCGACCCGACGGGCGACGTCGGCCAGCACGGTCGCGGCCAGGTCGGCGGCCGTGCAGGTGGCGAAGGCGTGGCCGGCGGTTCCCACCGCGGTGCGTCGGGCGACGACGATGACGGGCTGCGAGACCATCACACGGTGGACGTCCGAGCCGCCACTCGGCGACGCGGTGCGATCAGACCCGGGTATGCCCGGTGGACGCCTTTCGCGACGATGGTGGCCACGACGACCTTCAGCGCATCTCCGGGAACGTAGGCGCCGGTGGAGGCGATGGCCGCCCCGATTCCGAGGTCGGTGCGCACGAGTAGTCCGAGGATGCCGAACACGTAGATGACGGCGATGCCGCCCACGGCATTGACCAGCAGACCGGCCCACAGTGGGTACGCGGGCACGATGAGGCGGGTGAGCGCGCCGATCACGAAGGCTCCCACGACCCAGCCGACGAGGTATCCGACGCTGGGTGCCGCGAAGACTCCGAGACCGCCGCGACCGCCCGCGAGAAGCGGCAGGCCGATGGCCACGAGCGCGAGCAGGACGAGCACCGCGGCAGCGCCTTTTCGTGCTCCGAGAACGGCGCCGGCCGCGATGACGCCGAGAGTCTGCAGGGTGATGGGCACGCCGCTGATCCCGACGGTGATCGATCCGGGAAGTCCGAGGGCTGCGATGAGCGCGGCGAAGACGGCGACCTGCGCGAGGTCTCGAGCCGAGAAACGTGTGGTGGACACCGTGCGAACTCCTGAGGCCGGGGACGAGACTTGAACGGTGTTCAAGTGCGATGGTCAAGCTAGCCTCGCGCCTGCTTCTCGTGCAAGTCCCGCCCGGTCAGGACAGTGACGACACGAGTGCGTCGAGTGTGGCGGCACTGCTGTATCTCGGGTGCCATCCCAGTTCGCGCTTGGCCTTGGAGGTGTCCATGACCACCGAGGTCCGGCCGACATGCACCCACTCGACCATCGACGGCACGACGGGCAGCGTCCGGATGACCGCCGACGCTGCCGAGCCGAGAATCGACGGCACCCGGATCGGCTGGGCACCGAGGGCGGAGGCGACCTCGGACAGCGACACGACGCCGTCCCCGGCGATGTTGAACGCCCCCGGTGCGCCGTCCGTCGTGACGGCGGCCGCGATCGCCGCGGCGACGTCGTCGTGGTGCACGAGCTGCAGCGGATGTCCAGGATCGGGGAACAGTGGTCGGATCAGGGGCACCGCGCCGAGTGCAGCGGCAACAGGCTGGGGGAGCTTGGAGGCGAACGACCGCCACGGCATCGAGTCGGCCAGCGCCGGCGCTTTCGGGCCCGCGACGATGCAGGGTCGCAGAACGAAGACGTCGAGGTCCGAGCCCGACGTGACCTCCGTCAGCACCGACTCGAGTTCTGCCTTCTGCTCGGAGTAGTAGTGCTCCTTCGAGCCCCTGGTCGGTGTGTCCTCGGTGATCGGCACCCGGTTGTCCGAGTGATACCCGTACGCGGCGACGGACGACGTGTAGACCAAACGGCTCGGCTTCGCTGCCGCGACGGTCGCCTCGAACACGTTGCGGGTACCGGCGAGGTTGATGCGCGAACTCTCTGCCCGCGAACCCATGATCAGAAATGCCAGGTGGACCACGACGTCGGCGTCGGCGACGAACGCCTCCACCGCATCACGGTCGAGGATGTCGCCCTGCCGATACTCCGTCTTCGTCCACCCGTGTGCCGAGGTGTCGAAGGGCCGCCGCGCCATACCCAGGATGCGGTCGACCGCCGGATCCTTCTCGAGTGCATCGACTGCAGACATCCCGATCTCGCCTGTCGGTCCGGTCACCGCCACTGTGATTCCCATGTGCCGAGGATGCCCGCAGAGGCGGTGATCCATGCACGGAACGGATTCCGCGGTCCGTCCTCACGGGTGACAGACTGCAGCGATGCAGGATCTCGCGGACGTTCTGGACTCACTCGGCAGGGCGCCCGACGTGGAGGCGCCCAACCTCACCGCCGTCGACGCTTCCGACAGACTCGTCCTGTCCGAGGCCGCCGACGCGCTGTCGGCCGCGACGCCGGGCGCGGTCGTCGTGATCGGCGACCGATATGGCGCGCTGACACTGGGCGCGGCGGCGGCCCACGGCCTGACCGGCATACGGGTGCACCAGGACCCTCTGACATCCGAAGTGGCGCTGGCCCGCAACGCCGATGCGCTGGGAATGGCTGCCGTCTACACGAACCACGCACTCGACCGACGACTGCTGGACGGCGCCTCGGTGGTCCTGATGCAGCTCCCTCGCGCGCTGGCCGAGCTCACCGAGATCGCGCAGGCGATCGCGCGGTGGGCGGATCCGTCGGTGCGGGTCTTCTCCGCGGGCCGGCTCAAGCACATGAGCCGCTCGATGAACGACGTCCTGGCGGCGAGCTTCGGCACGGTCACCGCGACACGCGCGTCGCAGAAGTCCCGCGGCCTCGTCGCCTCCGACCCGACGCCCGTCGAGTCGTTCACCTATCCGGTGCGGACCACCGTTGCCGATCTCGACATGACCGTGGTCGCGCACGGGGCCGTGTTCTCCGGGGATCGCCTGGACATCGGCACCCGGTTCCTGTGTTCCTTCCTCGACCGGACCGCACCCGACGCTCGCCGTATCGTCGATCTCGGGTGCGGCACAGGAATTCTCGCCGTTCTCGCCGCTCGGTTGCGTCCCGACGCGGAGATCGTCGCCACGGACAGGTCGGCCGCAGCGGTGGCGTCCGCCCTCGCGACCGCAGAGGCGTCGGGTGTCTCCCTGACCGTCCGGCGTGACGACGCGATGGCGTCGGAACCCGCCGCGAGCGCCGACGTCGTGCTGTGCAATCCGCCGTTCCACGAGAACGCCGCCGTACACACCGGAGGTGCGGAGAAATTGTTCGCTGCCGCACGCAAGGTTCTGCGACCCGGCGGAGAACTGTGGACCGTGCACAACTCCCATCTGCGCTTCAACCCCATGCTCGGGCGCATGGTGGGACCGACCGAGGTCATGGGGCGGAATGCAAAATTCACCGTCACCAAGTCGATACGGTGACGGTGAATTCAGCTGTTCGGTTGCTCGGAGCTCACTCGTAGAACGAGCCCGCGTCCTCGGGGGTCCCGTCGACCTGGCCGCGGTGCGTCGCGGAATTCTCCACCACGACCCCGTCCACCACGTCCGCGTCCTTCACGGCGGCGCCGTCGGTGCCGTCGTCCTCGGTGGCGTCCGCGATGTAGTCGTTCTCGTCGTCGCTGTCGATGATGCGGTCGACGAGCTCCTCGGTCAGATCGTCGTCGGGTGTCGCCGCGACCGGAACGTCGAGCTCCTCCTCGAGCGGGACGTCGGGAACTTCCTCGGCCAGCTTCTGGTCGAGGCTCTCACCCTCCCGTGCCTCGCGCTCGGTGGTGCCGAACTTGTCGGCCTCGGTCCACGAGTCCGGCGGGGTCACCACGTCGTCGACGTCGTCCGTGCCCCGGATCTCGTCCGAGTCGAGGCTCTCACTCTGGTCCAGCGTGTCTCCGGGTCCGTCTTCGATGCTCATGCTGTCCATGGTGCCCGTAACGCTGCGGCCACAAACGTGTGGCAGCGGTCGCGGGCCGCAACCCGGTGGTGTGTACTCCAGGTGTTCGTCCGCGCACGACCTCCGTCTCGTCCGGTCCGGATCACGGCCGGTAGAGTCCGTTTTGTCCGATGGGAACTTTTCCGTCGTCGCCGAACGTTGTTCTGTTCACAGGCTCCACCACACGAAAGGGATGAGACACGGTGCGCACTTCCAGCAACCCGGTGTTCCGCAATCTGCCCAAGCAGTCGGGGGGCGGGTACGCGTCGTTCGGTTCGGCCGCCGCCGGCGCCGGTGCGGTCACCCAGCAGTACGGATCTCCGCAGGGCCAGCCGCAGCCGTACCAGACCGGTCCGCAGCAGCGTGCGATGACCATCGACGACGTCGTCACCAAGACGGCCACGACTCTCGGTGTCCTCACCGTCGCCGCGATCGTCAGCTACGTCCTCGCGAGCAACAACCCCGACCTCGCTCCGATGTTCGTCATCGGCGGTGGACTGATCGGCTTCGTCCTCGTCATGGTGGCCACCTTCGGCCGCAAGATGGACAGCGCGCCGCTGGTCCTCGCGTACGCGGCCTTCGAGGGCGTGTTCCTCGGAGCCCTGTCGCTCATGTTCACGTCCATCGAATTCGGTGGTGTCGGCGGTAGCGCCCTTATCGCGCAGGCCGTGCTCGGTACGTTCGGTGTCTTCTTCGGCATGCTGGTCGTCTACAAGACGGGCGCCATCCGCGTCACCCCCCGATTGACCCGCATGGTCGTCGGCGCCCTCATCGGCGTCGTGGTGCTGATGCTCGGCAACCTGGTCGCCAGCTTCTTCACCCCCGGCGGACTGGGCCTGCGTGACGGCGGAACCGTCGCCATCATCTTCAGCCTCGTCTGCATCGGCATCGCCGCGTTCAGCTTCCTGCTCGACTTCGACGCCGCCGATCAGCTCATCCGGGCTCAGGCTCCGGAGAAGGCAGCCTGGGGCGTGGCCCTCGGACTGACCATCACCCTGGTCTGGCTGTACGTCGAGATCCTGCGACTGCTGAGCTACTTCAACAACGACTAGTACGACCGGTCGTCATCACCGACAGCCCTCGTCCTCTTCGGAGGACGGGGGCTGTTCGCTGTTCCGGGCCGGGAACGATCTCACGCGCTCCACCGCAAGGTGTCTTCCGGCCCGTCTTCCGGTGGAGCCGGCGCTATCTCTTCCACGAAATGACTGTGTGCGCGCACGGGCAGTTCGGGCGCGGTGAAGTAGTCGCGACCGCGCGGATCGCGGATGTGGATGATGCCGTGTTCCAGTGCGCGGTAGGTCCATTGGCCGCGGGTCTTGAGTCCATCGTGATTGCGAATGGCCGAAGGACGTACTTTTGATGCGCTGTGTGTCACCCCCGCCGGTTAACCTGGCCGCGCCGGAGAGAACCACCAAACCCAGACCTGCCGCGGAGAAACCAAACGATGATCGTTCCTGACGGGCGTACCGACCCCGAGAAGCTGGACGAAGTTCTCGGCAATCCTGAGGAGACGCACCTAGACCTCAAGGCCAAGGTCGACCTGACCGTCGCCGAAGACAAGCTGAAGTTCGTCAAAGACGCCGTGACAATGTCTCAGAGGCCACCGGGCGGCTACATCCTCATTGGCGTAGACGACGACGGCAAGCGCTGCATGCCGGTCGGCACAATCACCGACCGAAGCCGATTCGACGGCTCACGCATCGGTGCGTTGATACGCAGCTACATCGAGGGCGAGGTACACGTTCTCGTTCAGATTCACGACGTCGATGACTACGAAATTGTCATGGTCTACGTGCAGCAGAACCGCGATGGGTTGCCGGTGCCGTTCAACAAAGACGGCCAATTCCAAGGCGACGACGGCAAGCCTGTGACGGTGTTCCGAAGAGGCGAAATTTTCGTTCGCGAAGGTGCCGAGAACGTGCCGATCAGATACGCGCACTGGCAAGACCTGCTATCGGTATATGCCGACAAAATTCGTGGTGAAGCTAGCGCTGCCGCACAGGGCTTGTTGAGCGAGGTCTTCGCCGCACGACAGCAGTCCGCAGGCGTCGCACCTGACGTACCACTTTCAACAAGCATGGACAACGCCACTTTCGCCGCCGCGACGGTTTCGCTGCTCGAGTCGGGCAACGACGTGCGCCTCCGCCAGTTCATCAAATCTCTCACCGCCACGACCGGACCGGCCGCCAGTCTCGCCGACTTCACCGCCGCGCTCGACAAGTGGACAGTATTCTGTGCTCAAGTACTTTACTTCGATCGGCGCGATCTTGTTGACGAAGCGATTGACAAACTGCGCGGCGTCTTCGAGACGTTTGGTGAAGATGAAATTGCGATACGTAAGCGCTTCGCAATAGTGATCCGCATCTATGTGCTTGGCTCTCTCGCCGTGCGCCAGGAAGCCTGGGGGACCGTGACATATCTTTCGTTGCAGCCAGTTCCGAGCAGCACCAGCTATCCCGACTATGTGTACTCGTCGTGGATTCGCAACGCAACCGTGTCTGTTGCCAGAGCTAACCTCGACCTAAATTCTGACGATCCGACTCAGCAGAGACGCGCCGGGTTCATCCTTTCGGCGGCACGCGACCTAATGGTCGAACACGCGGCGATGCGGCCTGACCTAGCCGATATTCAGGTGCCAGCCGACGAGATCACGGGGACTGATGCAGCCCTGAATTCGTTGTGTGAGTTCGATATCGCGTATTGTATCGTCGTCGCCGCCATGGGCACCGGCCACGGTTCGGCGTACCCATCGTCGGTGGCTTTCGATGAAGAGCGCGTGAAGCCGATGGTGCAGCGAATCGTCGCCGATGCGGGCATCCGGCAACGATTGCTGCCAGGTGTCGGCGATACTGGAATCGCGGAGGCAATAGCCGACATGTACGCGATTGCGATCCGTGAGTCGGCCGACAACTTCGGTGGCCGTTGGTGGTCAATGCCGCAAAGCGTCGACCAATGGGTCAACCAAACCCTGCGGCCGGAGTAGCAGCGCATGTCTGCCGATGAAGTGCTAGAAGCACTTGAAACTGTTTCCTATCGACGCTTTGCAGACTGGCGCAACACGCCGGTGCCGAGGATAACCGCTGGCGTTTACACGATTTGGGATAAGCAACGATTCATCTACGTCGGCATGTCAGGCCGTGGAATGGTGACCAACGATGTAGTCGCAACGGATGAACCGACCAAGGCGAAGGGCCTCTGGACCCGCCTAAATTCACACGCATCAGGCAGGCGAAGCGGTGATCAGTTCTGCGTGTACGTCTGCGACCGGTTCGTCGTGCCCGCGCTGACGAGTGAACAGCAGACCCAAATCGGTGAGGGCGTCTTGTCGTTAGATGCCCTCACCAGGAAATACATTCACAACAACCTCGCGTACCGGTACGTGACGCTCGATAACGGCGCAGCAGCCTTCGAGCTGGAACGCGCCGTGCAACGGGGGGCGTTGACTGTCGGCAAGCCGCTTCTGAATCCGCTATAGCCGCTTAGCCCGCGGCAGATTGACTGAAAGCGGGCAGTCACGAAATGTTCAATTTTAGTCACGTTTGCGGGAAGGTCGCACGTGTCGACGGTCAATCCCGACTCGTGCGTCCACCGAGCCGTCATGACCGTCTCGCGATCGTCGAACATCCTCACCGCAGGGGCCTTCCGGTTCCAGCTACGTCTCACCTCGATACGCCGAAAGCCGGTTCCCGACAAGGGGAACCGGCTTCCGTGGCGGGATCGATCAGCTGAGCCGCTCGAGCACCATGGCCATGCCCTGTCCGCCGCCGACACACATGGTCTCGAGACCGAACTGCTTGTCGTGGGCGCGCAGGTTGTTGAGCAGGGTGGCGGTGATGCGGGCACCGGTCATGCCGAAGGGGTGTCCGAGGGCGATGGCGCCACCGGAGACGTTCAGCTTGTCCTCGGGGATGTTCAGCTCACGGGCGGAGCCGATGACCTGGACGGCGAAGGCCTCGTTGATCTCGACGAGGTCGATGTCGCCGATGGTCTTCCCGGCGAGCGCGAGTGCCTTCTTCGATGCCTCGATGGGGCCGAGGCCCATGATCTCGGGCGAGAGGCCCGAGACGCCGGTGGACACGACGCGGGCGAGCGGGGTCAGCCCGAGCTCCTTGGCCTTGGTGTCGGACATGATCACCAGGGCTGCGGCGCCGTCGTTCAGCGGGCAGGCGTTACCGGCGGTGATGGTGCCGTCGGGGCGGAAGACCGGCTTGAGCTGCGAGATCTTCTCGTAGGTGGTGCCGGCGCGAGGGCCGTCGTCGGTGCTGACGACGCTGCCGTCGGGCAGGGTGACCGGGGTGATCTCGTTCTCGAAGTGGCCCTTGGCGATGGCTTCCTCGGCGCGGTTCTGGCTGCGGACGCCCCAGTGGTCCTGCTCCTCGCGGCTGATGCCGGTGAGCTGGGCGACGTTCTCCGCGGTCTGGCCCATCGCGATGTAGGCGTCGGGGAGGTTGCCCTCTTCGCGGGGGTCGACCCACGTCTGACCGCCCTGGGCGATCTTCTCGGTGCGGGCCTGCGCGTCGGCGTAGATGGGGTTCTGGGTGTCCGGGTAGGAGTCGGAGTTGCCCTTGACGAAGCGGGAGACGGTCTCGACGCCGGCGGAGATGAACACGTCGCCTTCGCCGGCCTTGATGGCGTGCAGCGCCATGCGGGTGGTCTGCAGCGACGAGGAGCAGTAGCGGGTGATGGTGGTGCCGGGCAGGAAGTCGTAGCCGAGCTGGATGGCGACGTTGCGGCCGATGTTGAAGCCCTGCTCGCCGCCGGGGAGTCCGCAGCCCATGAGGAGGTCGTCGATCATGGTGGGGTCGAGGGCGGGCACCTTGTCCAGGGCGGCCTTGACCATCTGCGCGGCGAGGTCGTCGGGGCGCATGCTGACGAGCGAGCCCTTCATGGCGCGTCCGATGGGCGAACGGGCGACGGAAACGATCACTGCCTCTGGCATGGAATGACTCCTCGAATAGTGGGCGAAGATGTGACTGGAGAGTAACCCCGGGCCCGGGGACCTCCGACCTACGGGACTAGGACGTCCGCGATCTCAGGCGCGAGACATGCCTGTTCGCCGACGCCGTGAGCCGCGCGACCAGCCTGCGCTGCTCCGCTACGTCGGAGACGGTGGGCAGCGTCGGCAACGGACCTCCCGACCACTCGCCCAGTGCCGCGGCGAGGACCGGCAGGATCTGCCGGGCCGCCAGCTCGTACCCGGCGGCCGACGGGTGGAAGCGGTCCGCGGAGAACATGCGCTCCGGTGCCGCGAGGAATTCCGGGGCAAGCAGGTCGGCGAGGGCGACGGGATGTCCGCCCGCGGCGAGCGTCGCCGACGTCTGAGCCTTGGCCAGGCGGTGTCCCCAGGTCCGGACGACGGCGCGCAGGGGTTGAGGTATCGCGGTGACCACCCCGAGGTCGGGACATGTGCCGACGACGACCACGGTGCCTTCCGCGCGTAGTCGGCGCACCGCGGTGCCCAATCGTTGCGCGGACGCGGCGACGGCGTGCTTCTTGGTCACGTCGTTCGCGCCGATGAAGATGACGGCAGCATCCGGACGTGTGCGGCCGGCGACGAGCATCGCGTCGACCTGACCTTCGAGGCCCTTCGACGTCGCACCCGGAATGGCCTTGGTGCTCAACCGGATCCGCTTACCGGTCTCGTCGGCGAGTCCTCGCGCGACGAGCACGCCCGGCACCTCGTCCGCGACGACGCACCCCATCCCCGCGGCAGTGGAGTCGCCGAAGATCATCAGGTGGAGGTCGAACTCGACGCCCGGACGCCATCGCAGAGGAGTTCGTGCGCCGGGCTCGTAGACGCCGTCGGCCTCGGGTGGCCGATCGGTACTGCGGCCGATGACCGTGCGGGCGGCGGCAGCTTGGGACAGCAGATGCTTGTACGCCGCCCAGGACAGCGTTCCCGCCCCGGATCCCGCCACGACCGTGGCAGCGCCCGCGACGGCTGCCTGACGCCATCCGCCGTGGCCACCGCCGGTCTGCTGCAACTCCCGCCCGTTCACCTGTCCGATTCTAGGTGCGTGAGACAGGGTGCGGTCGAACTGATGGGGGTGCCGAGGCGATCGTCTGGGAGGATGGGAGCATGCGCATTGCAAACAGCGTCGTCGACCTGATCGGCAACACCCCGCTGGTGAAGCTGAACACCGTCGTGGCTCCCGGATCTGCCCTGCTCGCCGCCAAGGTGGAGTACTTCAATCCCGGTGGAAGCTCCAAGGACCGCATCGCCGTCAAGATGATCGACGCCGCGGAAGCATCCGGTGAGTTGAAGCCCGGCGGCACGATCGTCGAGCCCACGTCGGGCAACACGGGCGTCGGTCTCGCTCTCGTCGCACAGCAGCGCGGGTACAAGTGCGTCTTCGTCTGCCCCGACAAGGTGGGCGAGGACAAGCGCAACGTGCTCCGCGCGTACGGCGCCCAGGTCGTCGTGTGCCCCACGGCTGTCGCACCGGAAGATCCGGACAGCTACTACAGCGTCTCCGACCGCCTCGTGCGCGAGATCGACGGGGCGTGGAAGCCCAACCAGTACGCCAACCCGGGCGGCCCGCAGAGCCACTACGAGACCACGGGCCCCGAGATCTGGAACGACACCGACGGCAAGATCACGCACTTCGTCGCCGGCGTCGGCACCGGCGGCACCATCACCGGCACCGGCCGCTATCTCAAGGAGATGTCGGGCGGCAAGGTCAAGATCATCGGCGCCGACCCCGAGGGTTCGGTGTACTCCGGCGGAACCGGTCGCCCGTACCTCGTCGAGGGTGTCGGTGAAGACTTCTGGCCGAGTGCGTACGACCCGTCCATCCCGGACGAGATCATCGCGGTGTCCGACGCCGACTCCTTCGAGATGACGCGCCGCCTCGCCCGCGAAGAGGGCCTCCTCGTCGGCGGATCCTGCGGCATGGCGATGGTGGCAGCTCTCGAAGTCGCCGAGCGCGAAGGACCCGACGCCCTGGTCGTCGTCCTGCTTCCCGACGGTGGGCGCGGCTACCTCGGCAAGATCTTCAACGACAAGTGGATGAGCTCCTACGGCTTCCTGCGCACCCGGCTCGACGGCGCGACCGCCGAACCCACCGTCGGCGACGTGCTGCGCGGCAAGTCCGGCGCCCTGCCCGACCTGGTGCACACTCACCCGTCCGAGACGCTGCGCGACGCCATCGAGATCCTCCGCGAGTACGGCGTCTCCCAGATGCCCGTCGTCGGCGCGGAGCCTCCGGTCATGGCGGGCGAGGTCGCCGGCAGTGTCAGCGAGCGCGACCTGCTCAGCGCGGTCTTCGAGGGCCGCGCCAACCTGTCCGACGCGGTGAAGACGCACATGAGTGCACCGTTCCCGCTCATCGGCGCAGGCGAGCCGGTCTCGGCGGCGACGAAGTCGCTCGGGGACACGGACGCGGTGATGGTCGTCGACGACGGTAAGCCGGTCGGTGTCATCACCCGCCACGATCTCCTCGGGTTCGTCACCACCGCTTCCTGACACACGGAACTACTGACCCAGCCCGACCGGCCGCCGGCCTGCCCGCTCGTTAGGCTGGTGTGCATGAGTGAGCAGCGCAGCAAGTCCGACACGACGTCCTGGCAGGGGTTCTCCACTCGCGCGGTGCACGCCGGGTACGAGCCCGATCCGCTCACGGGTGCGGTCAACGTTCCGATCTACGCGAGTTCGACCTTCGCGCAGGACGGCGTCGGCGGCATGCGCAGCGGCTTCGAGTACGCACGCACCGGCAACCCGACGCGTCGTCCCCTCGAGGCCAACCTGGCGGCACTCGAGCAGGGCCACTACGGACGCGCGTTCTCCTCGGGCATGGCGGCGACCGACTGCCTGCTGCGCTCCGCGCTGCGCCCGGGTGACCACCTGGTCATCCCGAACGACGCGTACGGCGGCACGTTCAGGCTGATCGACAAGGTGTTCACACAGTGGGGCATCGAGTACTCGGTCGCCGCGGTGTCGGACGTCGACGCCGTGCGCGATGCGATGCGCCCGAACACGAAGCTGGTGTGGGTCGAGACCCCGACCAACCCGCTTCTCAATGTCGGTGACATCGAGGCACTGTCGGCCGTCGCGCACGAGGGCGGCGCCAAGATCGTCGTCGACAACACGTTCGCGTCGCCCTACCTGCAGCAGCCGCTGACTCTCGGTGCCGACGTCGTCCTGCACTCGACCACGAAGTACATCGGCGGACACTCGGACGTCGTCGGTGGCGCGCTGGTGTGCAACGACGAGGAGCTCGACGCGGCGTTCGCGTTCCTGCAGAACGGTGCGGGTGGTGTGCCGGGACCGTTCGACGCGTTCCTCACCTTGCGCGGCATCAAGACCCTCGCCCTGCGCATGGAGCGCCACAGCGACAACGCGGAGAAGATCGTCGAGCTGCTGACGGGCCACGCGGCTGTCTCGTCGGTCATCTACCCCGGGTCCGAGAGCCACCCGTCGCATGCCGTCGCGGCCAAGCAGATGCGGCGCTTCGGCGGCATGGTGTCGGTGCGGTTGAAGGGCGGCCGTCAGGCTGCGCTCGACCTGTGCGCGCGGACCGAGATCTTCACTCTCGCCGAGTCGTTGGGCGGAGTCGAGTCGTTGATCGAGCATCCCGGCGCCATGACTCACGCGTCCACCGCCGGATCGCTTCTCGAGGTGCCGGACGACCTGGTGCGTCTGTCGGTCGGTATCGAGGATGCCGCAGACCTGGTCGGCGACATCGAACAGGCGCTCGCCTAGCTGCATTCGGGTTTAGGGTTCCAGCCATGGATCTCCTCACCGCCGACCGGCTGGACCGCGCCACCGCGCTGCTGGCCCCCGTCATGCGCCGCACACCCCTCGTGGCGTCCCGTGTCCTGTCCGACCGCACCGGCCGCCAGGTGTGGCTCAAGTGCGAGAACCTTCAGCGCACAGGGTCGTTCAAGCCCCGCGGTGCGTACAACCGCATCGCGGGGTTGACGGACGAGGAACGTGCGCGCGGCGTCGTCGCGGCCAGTGCGGGCAATCATGCGCAGGGTGTGGCATGGGCCGCGTCCGAGCTGGGTGCCACGTCGACGGTGTTCATGCCCACCGGTGCGCCGCTGCCGAAGTTGGTGGCCACCAAGGCGTACGGCGCCACCATCCATCAGGTGGGCAGCACCATCGACGAGGCGTTGATCGCCGCGATGGCATACGCCGAGGAGACGGGCGCTATCCTGATCCACCCCTTCGATCACATCGACGTGGTGGCGGGGCAGGCGACGGTGGGAGTCGAGATCCTCGACCAGATGCCGGACGTGGGCACCATCGTGGTGCCGACCGGCGGAGGCGGGTTGGTCGCCGGCGTCGCAGCCGCGGTGGCGTTGAGCGGCAAGGATATTCGCATCGTGGGCGTGCAGGCCGAACAGGCCGCCGCGTGGCCGGGTTCGCTGGAGGCGGGCATGCCGATATCCGCCGAACGGATGACGACCATGGCCGACGGCATCGCGGTGGGGCGTCCCGGTGCAGTGCCGTTCGCTCATGTGACCGAGATGGTGGACAGCGTCATCACCGTCAGCGAAGATGCGCTGTCACGGGCACTGCTGCTGTGCATGGAGCGCGCGAAACTCATCGTCGAAGCTGCGGGCGCCGCTGCCGTCGCCGCCTTGATGGACTACCCGGAGAAATTCGCCGGCGACGGACCCGTCGTGGCCGTGCTGTCGGGTGGCAACATCGACCCGCTACTGCTCACGCACGTCGTCGCGCACGGACTCCGCGCGGCGGGACGGTACCTGACCGTGCGCATCGTCATCCCCGACCGTCCGGGTGGTCTGGTGGGCGTGCTCGGCGTCGCCCGGGATTCCGCGGCAAGCGTCGTCGACGTGGTCCACGCGCGGACGGCCGGACGCCTGGCGATGGACGAGGTCGAGATTCTCATGACTCTCGAGACCCGTGGCCCGGATCATCGCGCGGCCGTGCTGTCCGCGCTGGCCGCAGCAGGTTACGAGGCCGAGATCCAGGAGTGACGCGGGCTGCGGCCGTCGTCGCGTCGGGCGCCGGACACGGTGATCACGACGTCGCACCCGAAGCGCCTCGCGATCGACGCTTCGACGCGCCGCGCGGCGGCTTCCGGGGCGGTGCCGTCGAGGTCGAGAGTGCCCCACTGCGGGAGTCGCACGGACGTCCCGTCGAAGTCGATGTCCTGGTAGGAGCCTGATCCGGCGCCCAGCGGATCGACGGCGCCGCCGGAGCTCTCGGCCGCGGCGAGGGCGCGGCGCAGGTGCTCGGCCATCGCCGGCGAGACCCGCATCGTGCGTCCGAACGAACGGTTGAGCTTCTGCAGTTCGGACTGCAGCCGCGTCGCGGAGAAGACGTCGAAGGCCGAGTCGAGTTCACGCCGGGCGAGTGCGGTGGCCTCGACGATGCGTGCCGCGTCGGTGATCACGATGCGGATGTGCCGACCGTCGACGTCGAAACCGGCGAACGCTTTCGAGGCAAGACTCATGCCGGGAACATCGCACACGGGCGACACCTGTTACACAACGCAGTTCGGCCCCGCACCGGGTGCGGGGCCGATCTGTGACATCGTGCGGGAAATCAGTTGTGGTAAGGCTCCGCGCTGACGAGCGTGACCTTCATGGTCTTGTCGTTGGGCAGCCGGTACTCGCGGGTGTCGCCGACCTTCGCGTCGATCAGGGCACCGCCGAGCGGCGAGTTGGGGGAGTAGACCTCGAGCTTGCCGTCGCGAGCGCCTTCCTCACGAGTGGCGATCAGGAAGGTCTCGGTGTCGGACTCGTCGCCGTCGTAGTAGACCTTGACGACGGATCCGGGAAGCGCGACGCCCGACTGCGTGGGGGCTTCGCCGACCTTCGCGTTGTTCAGCAGTTCCTGGAGCTGGCGGATGCGAGCTTCCTGCTGGCCCTGCTCCTCGCGCGCTGCGTGGTAGCCGCCGTTCTCCTTGAGGTCGCCCTCTTCGCGTCGCTCGTTGATCTCGGCCGCGATGACAGGCCGGTTGGCGATGAGTTGGTCGAGTTCGCCCTTGAGTCTGTCGTGCGACTCCTGGGTCAGCCAGGTCACCTGGGTCTCGGTCATCTCGATCACTCCCTCGTGTTCTTCAGAGCCGTTCGGCTCCGGTATTCGTAGTCGCTTGCCGTGTGACAGAGGAGCCCGCACGTGAAATAAGCCCGCGCTGGGCGCGAGCTCGGTCACGAGTAGGGCAACTCGTCGACATGAGATGCGGTCGATGCGAACAGCCCTTGGCTCGAGTGTCCGCGTCTCGCCCGTCGACAGCAGCGATACCTCAATGCAGCAATACACGGCCCCACTGGGTGAGCCGTGTACGAAAAGATTTTACCACGGAACGACTTCCTGGTTCCCTGCCTTGCACGTGCCGGTCACCGGGACATGAGATGTGCCGGCACGTTCAGACTGCATCCGTACAGGTCGGCGAGCCCCGGATCGGCCGAGGTGACGATGAAGCTCCGCACGTCCTCGGTGCCGTTGTCGGAGGCAGGAATGACCACTTCGCGGCGGCCCGTCTCGGATCCGTCCCGTGAGCGGGAGCGCACGATGCACACGGCGGGCTCCGACGGATCGTCGCGGGTGACGTTCAGGCGGACGTCGACACGGTCCGGCCCGACGATGTCGAACGAGACGAGCGTGCCGTCGACGTCCGGTGTCGTGAACTTGGTGTACCCGAGATACGCGACGCCGACGCCGAGTGCGACGACCATCAGTCCGAGCACCACGGCGAGAATCCGGGACGGGGCGATCCCGCGACTGGTGGGATACCGACCCTCGGGGAGGTTCTGCGCTGTGGTGGACATCGGCATCGAACTTACCCGCGGACGCGGTCCCGCTTCGCCGGGGCACTCGGTGAAGTGGGATCATGGAGTCCTGGCACGGGAATCGACGTGTCCGAGTACTGAGCGAGTTTCGAGAAGTGAGGCACACGTGAGCGGACTGCGACTGATGGCAGTGCACGCCCATCCCGACGACGAATCCTCCAAGGGCGCCGCGACGATGGCCCGGTACGCCTCCGAGGGTCACGAGGTGCTGGTGGTGACCCTCACCGGCGGTGAACGCGGCGACATCCTCAACCCGGCCATGGACATCCCCGGAATCCGGGAGCGCATGTCGGACGTCCGCAAGGAAGAGATGGCCGCGGCGGCCGCCATCCTCGGAGTGCAGCAGACGTGGCTCGGCTTCGTCGACTCGGGTCTGCCGGAGGGCGATCCGCTCCCACCGCTTCCCGAGGGCTGCTTCGCCCTGGTTCCCCTCGAAGAGTCCACCGAGGCGCTGGTGAAGGTGATCCGCGACTTCCGCCCCCACGTGATGACGACGTACGACGAGAAGGGTGGCTACCCGCACCCCGATCACATCCGCTGCCACGAGGTGTCGGTCGCGGCATACGAGGCAGCCGGCGATCCCGAGCAGTTCCCCGGCACCGGCGAGGCGTGGGAGGTGTCCAAGCTCTACTACTCGCACGGTTTCATCCGCCAGCGCATGCAGTTGTTCGACGACGAGATGATCGCCGCCGGCAAGGAAGGCCCGTACTCCGAGTGGCTCGCGCAGTGGCCGAAGGACCGCGGCGAGATCATGGAGCGGGTGACGACGCAGGTCGAGTGCGCGGAGTTCTTCCAGGCACGTGACGACGCGCTCCGTGCGCACCGCACGCAGATCGATCCCAACGGCCGCTTCTTCGCCGTCCCGGTCGACGTGCAGAAGAAGCTGTGGCCCACCGAGGAATACGAGCTGGCCAGGACGAGGGTGCGGACGTCGCTTCCCGAGACCGACCTCTTCGCCGGAATCGGTGAGTAGATGATCTCGGTGAACACCGCGCTCCTGCTGGCACAGAACAGCACGGGCCCCGAGTTCGGCAAGGCGTCGCCGCTCGGCCTGGTCATCATCGTGCTGCTCCTGATCGGCACCGCGCTGCTGGTCCGTTCGATGAACGGGCACTTCAAGAAGCTTCCCGCATCCTTCGAACCCACGGATCCGACGCCGGATCAAGCGGTCGACGAGGGCACCGACCGCGGAGGTATCCGCCCCGACGCGTGATTGCGTACCGGGGAACGGGGGACACTGGGACTGTGGATCCCCGTGAACGCAACACCCTGTCGGAGTCGACGAGCCCGTACCTGAGGCAGCACGCGGACAACCCCGTGCACTGGCAGCAGTGGGGTGACGACGCCGCGGCGTGGGCACGCGAGCGCGACGTGCCGATTCTGCTCTCCGTCGGCTACTCGGCCTGCCACTGGTGCCATGTCATGGCGCACGAGTCGTTCGAGAGCGACGCGGTGGCCGAACTGATGAATCGGGACTTCGTCTGCATCAAGGTCGACCGCGAGGAGCGGCCCGACATCGACGCGGTCTACATGAACGCCACGGTCGCGATGACGGGTCAGGGTGGGTGGCCGATGACGGCGTTCCTCACCCCGGACGGTGAACCGTTCTACTGCGGAACGTACTTCCCGCCGTCGCCGCGCCAGGGCATGCCGTCGTTCACGCAGTTGCTCGAGGCCATCGCGAACACCTGGTCCACCCGCCGCGACGAGGTGGACCAGGCGTCGGCGTCCGTGGTGGCGGAGCTCCGACGCGGAGCCGCCGGCATTCCGGAAGGTGACCGCGCAGTGGACGCCGCGCTTCTGGACGACGCGGTGGCGGCCGTTCTGCAGAGCGAGGACACGGCGCGGGGCGGCTTCGGCGGCGCACCCAAGTTCCCGCCGTCCTCCCTGGTCGAAGGCTTGCTGCGGCACGTCGAGCGCACCGGCTCCGACGCTGCTCGTGCGGCGGTGGCGCGGACAGCGGATGCGATGGCGCGCGGCGGCATGTACGACCAGCTCGCGGGTGGATTCGCGCGGTACTCGGTGGATGCGGACTGGATCGTCCCGCACTTCGAGAAGATGTTGTACGACAACGCACTTCTGCTGCGCTTCTACGCGCACCTCGCTCGCCGCGGCGACGCCGTGGCGCGCCGCGTCGCGACGGACACCGCGCGGTTCCTGATGGAGGACCTGGGTACCGAGGACGGGTGTTTCGCCGCGGCCCTGGACGCGGACACCGAGGGCGAGGAAGGCCTGACGTACGCCTGGACTCCGGGTCAGCTGGTGGACGTTCTGGGCGCCGAGGACGGCGAGTGGGCGGCCGAGTTGTTCGGGGTGACCGCCGCCGGAACGTTCGAAGGCGGTACCTCTGTCCTGCAGCTGCGGGCGGAGCCGACCGATCAGGCACGGTTCGAGAGCGTGCGATCCCGGCTCGCCGCCGCACGCGCCAGCCGTCCACAACCAGGGCGTGACGACAAGGTGGTGACCGCCTGGAACGCGTTCGCCGTCACCGCCCTGGCGGAAGGTGGTGCGGCGCTGGGGGAGACCTCGTGGGTCGATGCCGCTGCGCGCTGCGCCGACCGCCTTCTCGACGCGCACCTGATCGACGGACGGCTGCGTCGAGCGTCGCTGGGTGGAGTGGTCGGCGACGCTGCCGGCATCCTCGAGGACCACGGCGCGCTGGCTGTCGCGCTTGCGGCCTTGCACCAGGCGACCGGGGAACTCAGGTGGGCCACGGCCGCCGCGGGAATCCTCGAGGTGGCCCTCGATCATTTCGCCGACCCGGAGCAGCCCGGAGGGTGGTTCGACACCGCGGACGATGCGGAGACTCTGGTGACTCGGCCGAGGGATCCGCTGGACAACGCGACGCCGTCGGGTGCCTCCCTGGTCACCGAGGCGGCCCTGACTCTGGGGGCGGTGGCAGGAGTTGAGGCGACGCGGTACGCGGACATCGCTGCGCGATCACTGGCTCGCGCCTCGATCCTCCTCGATCGCGCCCCACGCTCGGCGGGCCACTGGTTGGTGGTGGCGGAAGCCGCGGTGGCCGGGCCGGTGCAGGTGGCCGTCGCGTCGGAGCACGCCGACGACGAGCTGGTCCGACTCGCCCGACGTGTGGCAGCAGGCGGAACGATCGTGGTGTCCGGTGCACCGGACTCGACGCCGTTGTTGGCCGACCGTCCTCTGGTCGACGGGCGTTCCGCGGCGTACGTGTGCCGGGGTTACGTGTGCGATCGGCCGGTCACGACGGCCGACGAGTTGACCGACCTGCTCACGACTGGCTGAAGAGCACCAGCCACACTGCGATGTAGTGGCACAGGGCGGCGATGACCGTCGCGGCGTGGAAGAACTCGTGATGGCCGAACGTGGTCGGCCACGGGTTCGGCCACTTGGTCGCGTAGAGGATCGCGCCGACGCTGTAGAAGACACCGCCGGCGACGAGAAGCACCATGGGCGCGACGCCGACGGTGCGCATCAACTCGCCGGCGACGGGCACGACTGCCCATCCCAGGATGAGGTAGAGGGGCACGCCCAGCCAACGAGGAGCCGTGGGCCACAACATCTTCAGTGTCACGCCGGCAAGTGCGCCGATCCAGACGACCACGAGGATCACCGTGCCGCTCGGAATGCCGAGCACGGCGAAGGGTGTGTAACTGCCGGCGATGAACAGGAAGATCATCGAGTGATCGGCCCGTTTCATCCACGTCCGACTCTGCACGGTGTTCCAGTGCACGCGGTGATACGTGGCGCTGACCCCGAAGAGCCCGCACGTCGCGACGGCGTAGACGGTGACGGCGAGACCCGCTTTCGCGGACACCAGGGAGTACGCCGACGCGACCAGGACGATGCCGCAGACCACGGACACGTAGAAGGCGTAGAGGTGGATCCACCCGCGCATGCGCGGCTTGACCGGTAGTTCGCCGAGTCCGAATACAGTCACGAACCTACGGTACCGTAACTAGGTCATCGGTCGCCGAGTGTGAGATCCATCAGCGCGCTGATCGCCTTGCGGCGCAGCCACCCCGTCGGACCGTCGCCGGCCAGCGCTGCCCGTGCCGCCGTCAGCCCGGGTGCGCCGTGCACGCCTCCGCCGGGGTGAGCCGACGCGCTGCCGAGGTACAGCCTGCCCACCGGCGTCTCCGCGCGGCCGAGCCCCGGGGTCGGCCGGAAGATCAACTGCTGCTGCAGCTGCGACGTGCCGCCGCTCACCGCTCCGCCGAACAGATTGGCGTCGTCCGCTGTCAGGTCACTCGGACGCTGGACGTGCTTGCCGACGATCGACGAGGCGAATCCGGGTGCATGCTCCTCGAGGACGGTGTCGACACGCTCGGCGAGGAGGTCCGCGGACTCGTCGTCGGTGACACCTCGCGGCAGGTGCGTGTACGCCCAGGCACTCTCCGTACCTGCCGGAGACCGCGTCGGGTCGGCCGTCGTCATCTGGCCGAACAGCATGAAGGGGCGCTCGGGAATGGTGCCGGTCACCAGATCGGCGTTCCACCGCACGAGGCCGTCGTCGTCGGCACCGAGGTGCACCGTGCCGGCGTCCGTCAAGCTCTTCGACCGCCACGGGATCGGCGCGTCGAGCGCGTAGTTGACCTTGACCACCGGGGTGTCCCACTCGAACTTCTCCAGATCGCTGTGGACCCGGGCGGGCACGGCGTCCCGCGGCAGAAGCGATCCGTACAGGGCCGGCGCCGAGACGTCGGCGACCACGGCGCGCCGGGCGATGTAGGTGTCGCCTCCGGCTGTGCGGACGCCTCGTGCGACACCGCCCGACACGTCGATGGACGTGACCTTCGTGCCGCACACCACGCGGGCGCCGGCACTCTCGGCGCGGCGTACGAGCGAGGCGGTGAGCTCCGATGCGCCGCCGACCGGAACGGGGAAGCCGACGTCCTGGGCCAGCATCATCAACAGGTAGCCCATCACGCCGCTGGCGGGCGCGTCGGTCGGCACGTCCGCATGCATGGCATTGCCGAGCAGCAGACAGCGCGCGGCCTCGCTCCGGAACAACTCGTGCGCCATCACCCGCGCAGGGAGCACGGCGAACCGCAGGAAGCGGATCGTCTCCGCCGTCCCGAGACGTCGGAACAATGTCGCGGCGCCCTTCACCGGCGGGAACGAGCTGCCGAAGAGCGACTGCAACAATGGATCACGGATCCGGTTCCACTGATCGACGACGTACATCCACGCATCGCCGTCGCGCGGGTCGTGCTCCGCGAGCATCGCCGCGGTATCCGCGGGATCGTGGTGCACCACCGGCGCGTCCTCGTCCAGCGGCGAGCGGGCATGGCCGTAGACGACGGGAGAGTGGGTCCAGCGCAGGCCATGCCGGTCCAGTTCCAGCGCCGTGAACGCCGGGGACGAGATGCCGAGAGGGTAGAAGGCGCTGAACAGGTCGCTGACGTATCCGGGCGTCAGTTCCGCGCTGCGAACTGCGCCACCGGGTTCGGGTGCGGACTCGAGAACCACCACGTCCCACCCGGCGTCGGCGAGGGCGGACGCGGCGACGAGGCCGTTGTGGCCCGCGCCGATCACGACGGCGTCGACGGTCGTCGTGGTCACTGGGGCACCGCGGCACGCTCGGCGAGGAGAGCCAGACGTCGCGTGGCTTCACGGTTGCGGGGATAGACCATGGCGTGCTGGACGGTCTCGGGAACCAGCGAGAAGGGCAGGGTCCGCGCATGCTCGATCATCTCGATGCGGCTGCCGGTACCCCGCGGCGTGACGCGCAGGACGATCGTCGCCTTCCCTGCGGGCATCCCGCGCGCTTCGAGGACCAGCTTGCGTCCCTCCGTCATCGCCAGGACACGGGTCACGTCGTTCAGGACGGCGGGCCACAGGCCGACGGAATGGTGGATCTCGGATCCGGGGGCGGGAAAGTGAGGATCGACCGCGCGAATGCGCGACGCACCCACGACCCAGGTGGCGTAGCTCCAGCCGTCGGACAGGACGTTCCACACGTCCGCAGCTCCGGCCGTGGTGTCTCGGACAACGGTCATGGTGCGTCCTTTACTCTCGGTGGTGCGTATTGCCATTGTCTGTACCCCGTCCGGGCGGAGAACATCGGCATGGCGTGTGACGAGTAGGTCACGCCGTGCGGCGTAGGGTGATTGCCTGCCGAGAAACAATGTCGATGTGGGGAGCTGAGTGAAGGCTCGAGGTCTGCTGTACACGCTGTACGAGAGGCGTTTGTTGCGGGAGCTCGACGGCGCCCAGCGTCCACGACACGTCGCGGTCATGTGCGACGGGAACCGCCGCTGGGCCCGTGAGAACGGTTTCACCGACGTCAGTCACGGCCACCGCATGGGCGCCCTCAAGATCGCCGAACTGCTCACGTGGTGCGACATGGCGGAGGTCGAGATGGCGACGATCTACCTGCTGTCCACCGAGAACCTCCGCCGCGAACACGACGAGCTCGAGTCGCTGCTCGAGATCATCACCGACGTCGTGGAGGAGATCAGCGGTCCGGGCAAGAACTGGAGCGTCAAGATCGTCGGGACGATGGATCTGCTTCCCGCCGAGTCGGCTCGGCGTCTGGAACAGGCTGCTGCCGGTACCGCGGGACGGTCGGGGACGCATGTCAACGTCGCGGTCGGATACGGCGGTCGCCAGGAGATCGCCGACGCCGTGCAGTCGCTGCTCAAGGATCGGCTGGCCGAGGGTACGGCCGGGAACGACCTGGTCCGGGCCGTCACCGTGGACGCGATCGACGCCCACCTCTACACGTCCGGTCAGCCGGACCCCGACCTCGTCATCCGCACGTCGGGTGAGCAGCGGTTGTCCGGGTTCCTGCTGTGGCAGAGCGCCTACTCGGAGATCTGGTTCACCGAGGCCTACTGGCCGGAATTCCGCCGCGTCGACTTCCTGCGCGCGCTCCGAGATTTCGCAGCGCGTCACCGGAGATTCGGTACCTGAGCGAGAGCTACAGCTTCCGCAGGCGCAGCCGGTTGATGGTGTGGTCGGCGTCCTTGCGCAGCACCAGCGTCGCGCGCGGCCGGCTGGGGAGGATGTTCTCCACCAGGTTCGGGCGGTTGATCGACTGCCAGATCTCCGCCGCGGCGATGCGGGCGTGCTCGTCGGACAGCCCCGAGTAGTGGTGGAAGTGTGACGCGGGATCGGCGAACGATGTCGACCGCAGCGCGAGGAACCGGTCCACGTACCACTTCTCGATGTCCTCGATGCGGGCGTCGACGTAGATGGAGAAGTCGAACAGGTCCGAGACCATGAGTCGCGGACCGGTCTGCAGGACGTTGAGGCCTTCGATGATCAGGATGTCGGGTTGGTTCACCTCGGTGTACTTGCCCGGAACGATGTCGTAGGAGACGTGGGAGTACACCGGCGCGCGTACGGATTCGGATCCGGACTTGACCTCGGTGACGAAGCGGAGAAGTTTGCGTCGGTCGTAGCTCTCGGGAAAACCCTTGCGATGCATGATGTTCCGGCGCACCAGCTCGGCCGAGGGGTAGAGGAAGCCGTCGGTCGTCACGAGGTCGACGCGTGGGTGATGTTCCCACCGGGCGAGCAGGGCCTGCAGCACGCGCGCCGTCGTCGATTTCCCGACGGCCACGCTGCCGGCTATCCCGATGACGAACGGCACCTGCCGGTCGGGGGTCTTCTCCCCGAGGAATGTCGCGGTCGCGGCGAACAGACGCTGCCGCGCGGCCACCTGGAGATGGATGAGGCGGGCGAGGGGGAGGTACACCTCGGCGACCTCGTCGAGGTCGATCTGTTCACCGAGGCCGCGGAGGCCGCGGAGCTCGTCCTCGGTGAGCACCAACGGGGTCGCGTTGCGGAGAGTGCGCCACTGTCGACGGTCGAATTCGACGTACGGACTCGACTCGTTCACTCGGGACACGCTGCCTCCATGCCTGAATTGTGCTGGGTGGCTCCGACGAACCGCCACCCGGGGCGGACGTGGCTAGAGTCGTGGGTCATGCACGCCGACACATTGGTCCACGACTACCTGCTGCTGGGCTTGTCCTTCGATCGTCTCGAAGAGGGGTTCGTCGACGCCTACACGGGCGACCCCGAGCTGCGACGACAGGTGGAGAACGCACCGCCTCCGGACCCGCGCGAGCTGGCCCGGCGGGCGGCGAACCTGCGCACGGAGCTTCCGTCGTCCGGTCTGGACACCGAGCGCTCGGCGTTCCTGGACGTGCACCTGCGCGCGCTCGAGACGTCGGCGCGCAAGCTGGCCGGCGACGAGATCGGCTTCGTCGACGAGGTCGCGGCCTACTTCGACGTGTCCATCGAGCCGGGCGATCCGGACGACTACCGCGAGGCGCACCGGCTCATGGATCAGGTGCTCGCGGGCGCCGGCCCCCTGGCGGACCGCGTGCGCGCGCACCGCGCCACCGACGAGATCCCGCCCGAACGACTCGCCGACTGCGTCGACGCGTTCTCCAGTGCCCTGCGGGACAAGGTCCGCGCCCGCTACCCCCTCCCTGACACCGAGCAGGTGACCTACGAGGTGGTGGGCGACAAGCCGTGGTCCGGCTTCAACTACTACCTCGGTGACTACCGCTCGACGGTCGCGATCAACTCGGACCTCAAGCAGCACATGGCGCATCTTCCGCACCTGATCGCGCACGAGTCCTACCCGGGCCACCACACCGAGCACTGCCGCAAGGAGGCCGGTCTGGTGCGGGGCGCCGGTCAGGCCGAGCAGACTCTGTTCGTCGTCAACACCCCTCAGTGCCTCATGGCCGAGGGGCTGGCGGACCTGGCCCTAGAATCCGTCGTCGGACCGGGCTGGGGCGTGTGGGCGCAGGAGATCTACGCGGACCTCGGGCTGCGTTTCGACGGCGAGCGCGCGGAAGCGTTGCAGACGGCGTCGGCAAAGCTCCTGGGGGTGCGGCAGGACGCCGCCCTGATGTTGCACGACGGTCACCGCAGCCAGGACGACGTCGCGGCGTTCCTGTCGCAGTGGTCCCTGGCGACCCCGGAGCGCGCGCGGCAGATGCTGCGGTTCCTGTCCTCGCCGCTGTGGCGCGCGTACACGAGCACCTACGTCGAGGGCTACCGGCTGCTGCGCGGATGGCTGCACCAGGCCGACTCCGACGACGCGCGGAGTGATCGGTTCGAACGTCTGCTGGACGAACCTCTCATCCCGTCACGACTGCGCTGACCACGAGCATTAGACTCGTGGCCATGACTGCTGCGCCTGTCTCCGCCACCAACATCGACACCGCCTCGCTGGCCGAGGTGGACCCCGAGGTCGCTGCGGCCATGGCGGGAGAGCTGGGTCGCCAGCGCGACACCCTCGAGATGATCGCGTCGGAGAACTTCGTGCCCCGCGCGGTGCTCCAGGCCCAGGGCAGTGTGCTTACCAACAAGTACGCCGAGGGATACCCCGGCCGCCGCTACTACGGCGGCTGCGAGCACGTCGACGTCGTGGAGGACCTGGCGCGCACCCGTGCGAAGGAACTGTTCGGTGCGGAGTTCGCCAACGTGCAGCCGCACGCCGGTGCGCAGGCCAACGCCGCGGTCCTGATGGCTCTGATCAACCCGGGCGACAAGATCATGGGCCTGGACCTGGCGCACGGCGGGCACCTCACGCACGGGATGAAGCTCAATTTCTCGGGCAAGCTGTACGAGGTCGAGTCCTACGGCGTCAGCAAGGAAGACCACCGCATCGACATGGACGAGGTGCGCA
Organism: Rhodococcus sp. MEB064; assembly: GCF_000834565.1. Classification (NCBI taxonomy): domain Bacteria; kingdom Bacillati; phylum Actinomycetota; class Actinomycetes; order Mycobacteriales; family Nocardiaceae; genus Rhodococcus; species Rhodococcus sp. MEB064. The sequence continues at coordinate 27,940 of NZ_JXQS01000010.1, read as the reverse complement.
AGCAGGCACTCCATGCCCGTCCCCAGGTGCTCATCGCCGGGTGGTCCGCGTACCCCCGCCACCAGGACTTCGCCGCGTTCCGGTCCATCGCCGACGAGGTCGGTGCGCTGCTGTGGGTCGACATGGCGCACTTCGCCGGACTGGTCGCCGCCGGCGTGCACCCGTCGCCCGTGCCGTACGCGGACGTCGTGTCCTCGACCGTTCACAAGACCCTCGGCGGACCCCGCTCCGGCATCATCCTGGCCAAGAAGGAGTGGGCGAAGAAGCTCAACTCTGCCGTGTTCCCCGGCCAGCAGGGCGGGCCGTTGATGCACGCCATCGCAGCGAAGGCCGTGGCGTTCAAGATCGCCGGTACTCCCGAGTTCCGTGAGCGACAGGAGCGCACACTGCTCGGTGCCTCGCTGCTCGCCGAGCGCCTCACCGGCGCGGACGTCGCCGACAAGGGTGTCTCCGTGCTGACCGGCGGTACCGACGTGCACCTCGCGCTCGTCGATCTGCGCAACTCCCAGCTCGACGGCCAGCAGGCCGAGGACCTCCTCCACGAGGTCGGCATCACGGTCAACCGCAACGCCGTGCCGTTCGATCCTCGCCCGCCCATGGTGACGTCGGGCCTGCGTATCGGTACCGCCGCCCTCGCGACCCGCGGCTTCGGCGAGACCGAGTTCACCGAGGTGGCCGACATCATCGCGACCGCGCTCGCGACGGGCGAGGCAAACGACGCTCTGCGGTCGCGCGTGTCGACCCTGGCCCAGAACTTCCCGCTGTACGAGGGACTCGAAGGATGGGGACTGCTGGGGTGAGACTGACCGTCGCGGGTCTACAGACGGTCGGTACGCCCGGGGACGTCGCTGCCAACCTCGCCGAGCTCGACGAGGCTGCCGGTGACGCGCTCACCCGCGGTGCCGACCTGCTGATCACGCCCGAGATGTTCCTCACCGGATACGACATCGGTGAGCAGTTGCACCAGCTGTCGCCGCAGGATCTCGTGTCCGAGGCGGCCGCGGTGGCACGCCGCCGCGGCATCGCGCTGCTCGTCGGGCTCCCCGAACAGGTGGGGGAGGCCGTCTACAACACCGTCGCTCTGATCGACGCCGACGGCACCGTCGTCGCGCAGCACCGCAAGTCGCATCTCTACGGCGACCTGGACCGTGCCTACTACACCGAGGGTGACGACGCGGTGACCGTGGTGGACTTTCGCGGAGTACGACTGGGCCTGATGATTTGTTACGACGTCGAGTTCCCCGAGAACGTCCGCGCCGCAGCACTTCTCGGGGCGCATGCGCTCCTGGTGCCGACCGCTCAGATGGTCCCGTTCACGTTCGTCGCCGACGTGGTGATCCGCACGCGCGCCTGGGAGAACCAGATGTTCGTCGCGTACATCAACCATGTCGGCACCGAACGCGAAACCACCTACGTGGGGCGCAGCAGCATCGTCGGTCCCGACGCCGAGGTGATCGACCGACTCGAGGACGGGACCGGACTGGTGCTCGGGGTCGTCGACACCGACGTGGTCGAGGCGGCGCACCGGGACAATCCCTACCTCGTCGACCGGCGCCCCGACCTCTATGCGGGCATCGCCCGCGTCGTCAGTCCCGGGTGACCGGCACGGCCGTCGCCAGGAACTCGACGATGTCCGACTCGACCTCGTCCCGGTTCGTCTCGTTCAGGATCTCGTGCCGCGCACCGGGATATACCTTCTCACCGAAGTTCGGGCCGCGTAGCGTGCGCATCGCCTCGGTCGTGGGATCGAGCGGCACCAACTGATCGTCCCCGCCGTGCAACCACAGAGTCGGCTGATTGCCGAGGGTGCCCGACGCCGCCACCTTCTCGACGGCGGCAGTGAAGGTCTCGAGGGTGATGCGCGCGAACGGACCGTGATAGACCAGCGGGTCGCTCCCGTAGGCCTCACCCACGGCCGGATCGCGGGACAGCACCGACGGGTCGATCGGAATCTCGGGAATCTCGTCCATCGACAGGAGCATCGCGAACGCCGGGTTCGTACCGACCAGCGGGCCCGACAGGACGAGGGCCGCCAGTTCGCCGGGGTACGTCTGCGCGAAGCGTGTGGCGATCAGACCGCCCATCGAGTGGCCGATCAGGACGACGGGCAGCCCCGGGTGCTCGGTGCGGGCGGTGTCCGCGATGGTGTGCAGGTCGGCGACGATGCCGTCGACGTCGGACACCTCGGCCGGTTCGCCGTCGGATCGGCCGTGACCGTGGTGGTCGGGGGCGTACACCGCACCGCCGGCAGCGGTCAGTGTCGACGCCAGGTGGCCGTACCGGCCCGAGTGCTCTCCGTATCCGTGAGCGACGAGGGCGATGAATCCCGGAGTGGTGGACGGCCAGGAACGGTAGGCGACGGTGCCGTGGGTTCCCCTGAGCTGCTGCATTTCCTGCGCATTCTGCATCGGCCGAAGTTAACACTGTGGCGCGCATGTAACAGGCTGTTCACCGACACGCCCACTCGTGTCGGCAGGCCGCGGAGCGTCTTTCGGTCTAGCGTCAGCAGTGCGGGTGGCGGGGAAGCCGTCCGTACGGGAGGTCCTCACACATGACTGATTCATTCGGTCGGGAGGGGCCGGCCCCGGTCCCTGCAGTGTCGGGATCGACCGGTCCAGCGATCGACGGATGCGCGGTGACCGCGCGTTCCTAGGAGCCCCTCGTGACTGCAGCTCGCTCAGGTTCCCCCGTCCGCACCTACGTGCTGGACACCTCGGTTCTGCTCTCGGATCCGTGGGCGGTGTCTCGGTTCGCCGAGCACGCGATCGTCCTTCCGCTCGTCGTCATCAGCGAGCTGGAGGGCAAGCGTCATCATCACGAACTCGGCTGGTTCGCCCGCGAATCGTTGCGGATGCTCGACGACCTGCGGGTGCAGTACGGGCGGCTCGATCAGCCCGTGCCCATCGGAACCGAGAACGGGACCTTGCAGGTAGAGCTCAATCACACGGACCCGGCCGTTCTTCCGGTCGGCTTCCGGACGGACACCAACGACTCACGAATCTTGGCGTGCGCCCTGAACCTCGCCGCCGAGGGCAAGGACGTCGTCCTGGTCAGCAAGGACATTCCGCTGCGCGTCAAGGCCGGCGCCGTCGGTCTGCCCGCCGACGAGTACAAGGCTCACGACGTCGTGCCGTCCGGCTGGACCGGCATGACCGAGCTCGAGGCGTCGCGCGCGACCATCGACAGGTTGTTCGCCGAGGGTGTCATCGACCTCGACGAGGCACGGGAACTGCCGTGCCACACCGGTGTCCGACTCCTCGGCGGAACGTCGAGTGCGCTGGGACGGGTGACGGCGGACAAGCAGATCCAGGTGGTGCGCGGCGAACGGGAGGCCTTCGGCCTGCACGGACGCTCCGCGGAACAGCGCGTCGCGCTCGATCTGTTGCTCGACGAGAGCATCGGCATCGTGTCGCTGGGCGGCAAGGCGGGAACGGGCAAGTCCGCACTCGCGTTGACGGCCGGCCTCGACGCCGTTCTGGAACGCCGCACCCACCGCAAGGTCGTCGTGTTCCGGCCGCTGTACGCGGTGGGCGGTCAGGAACTGGGATACCTGCCCGGCAGCGAGAGCGACAAGATGGGCCCGTGGGCGCAGGCGGTGTTCGACACCCTCGACGGTCTGGCGAGCCCCGAGGTCATCGAGGAGGTCACCGCACGCGGCATGCTCGAAGTGCTCCCGTTGACGCACATCCGCGGACGGTCGCTGCACGACTCGTTCGTCATCGTCGACGAGGCGCAGTCGCTGGAGCGGAACGTGCTGCTCACGGTGCTCTCCCGCCTGGGTACGGGTTCTCGCGTGGTGCTGACCCACGACGTGGCGCAGCGCGACAACCTGCGGGTGGGTCGCCACGACGGTGTCGCCGCCGTGATCGAGAAGCTCAAGGGCCACCCCCTGTTCGCCCACATCACGCTCACACGGTCCGAGCGTTCGCCGATCGCTGCACTGGTCACGGAGATGTTGGAGGAGTTCGGGCCCGCGTGATTCGAGGTAGGTAGTCGAGGTAGGTGACGGGGTAGCTCATGTGACGCGTCCCTGATTCCGCCGGGGAGTGTCGGGACGATCACTGGAATCGGTCCCGAGCAGGTCGGATCGTTCGGTGACCCCGTCACGTGCCGTTATGCTGCTGTGATGCCGAAGAGTGACCAGGACCTGTTGAGTGAGCTCGAAGTCGACGCCGCGCAGGCGCTGCAGAAGCACATCGACGCCGCGCAGGACTGGCAGCCTCACGAGTACGTGCCGTGGGACTCGGGCAGGAACTTCGCGTTCCTCGGCGGCGAGGACTGGTCCGCGGACCAGGTCACCCTCGGCGACGTCGACGTGCTCGGCGCCACCGTCGGGGTGTTGCTCGCGGACAACCTGCCCGAGTACCACCGCGATCTCGCGTTCGCCCTGCGCAGCAACGACACGTGGTGGAAGCTCCTCGGACGCTGGACCGCTGAGGAGTTCCGGCACGCCATCGTCCTGCGGAACTACCTGATGACGACGCGAGCGGTGGACCCCGTCGAACTCGAGCGCGTGCGAATCGAGCACATGACGTCCGGATACTCGGCACCGTCGCTGCACGTCCTGCACATCCTGGCCAAGTTCGCCCTGGACGAGCGTGCTGCGACCGTCCGTCATCGCATGTCGGCGTCGGTGGCGCAGGATCCGCTGCTCTCGAGCATCTTCGATCGCATCGCCCAGGACGACGACCTGCAGACCACGCTGTTCGTCGACCTGGTGAATGCCGCCATCCGCGTCGACGCCGACGGCGCGATCCGTGCCATCGCCGACACCGTCGCGTCGTTCGCACTGCCGTCCGTCGAACTTCCGGGCCGTGGCAACAGCACCGAACTGCTCGCCGAGGCAGGGCTGTACGACAGCACGGTGCAGCGCGACCAGGTCGTCGCCCCTCTGCTCGAAGCATGGAACGTCTTCGGACTCGAAGGCTTGGGTGAGGACGGACTCGCTGCCCGCGCCGAATTGAACGCGGCGCTCAGCACCGCATCCTGATCACCTGGTGATGGCGAAAGCCCCCACCTCGATGGGCTGACCGGCCCCGACGAAGTACACGGTGCCGTTCCACCGGTTCGGGTTCACCGCGTCCTGCGTCATCTCGTCGTGGAACACGGCGCCGAAGGCGGGGGACAGCCGGGAGTAGTCGACGTGGACCACGTCGCCGCCGCCCGCGATGCTCGGCGCACGGTAGACGTCACCCGGAATCGCGTTCACGCCCAGCAACCGGTTCACGGTGGTGTCGCCGGTGATGGTCTTGCCGTCCCAGAGCGGAACGGGCGCGCCCTGCGATGTCGTGCCGATGTAGACACCGTCCGGAACGGGCCCGGCCGACGCGAGGGTCGGTGCGGCCAGTGCTGCGCCGACCGCAGCGGTGGCGCCGATGATTGCTCCTGCAGTTCGTCTCATGAGCCGAGACGATCCTCCTCCGAAGCCCCTACCACGCGCATTTCGCGCGCAGTAGGGGGAAATCGGGGGAGTCGGATCAGTCCTGGACCTTCGCCATGGCGAGAACGTCGAGGCGCTTGTCCAGCTCGGCCTCGGACAACTTCTCGGGAACCAGACCGCGTTCGAGGACGACCTCGCGGATGGTCTTCTTGTCCTTGAGTGCCTGCTTGGCGACGGCTGCCGCCTCCTCGTACCCGATCGCACTGTTGAGCGGGGTGACGATGGACGGCGAGGACTCGGCCAACTGCTTGAGGTGCTCCTCGTTGGCGACCAGACCGTCGACGCACTTGTCGACGAACAGACGCGAGACGTTGGCGAGGAGCGTGTACGACTCGAGCAGGTTGCGCGCCATCATCGGGATGTAGACGTTGAGCTCGAAGGCGCCGGCTGCACCGCCCCAGGCGATGGCGGCGTCGTTGCCGATGATCTGCGCGGCGACCTGCGTCGCGGCTTCCGGCAGCACCGGGTTGACCTTGCCGGGCATGATCGAACTGCCGGGCTGCAGGTCGGGGAGACTGATCTCGCCGAGACCGGTCAGCGGGCCCGATCCCATCCAGCGGATGTCGTTGGCGATCTTGGTCAGCGACACGGCGATGGTGCGCAGCGAACCGGACGCCTCGACCAGACCGTCACGAGCGGCCTGTGCCTCGAACGAATTCTTGGCGGGTGTCAGGGCATCGACACCGGTCGACTTGACCAGCTCGGCCACGACCTTCGGTCCGAAACCGTCGGGTGCGTTCAGACCGGTACCGACAGCGGTGCCGCCGATGGGCAGTTCACCGAGACGGGGCAGGGTGGCCTCGACTCGCTCGATGCCGGCTTCGATCTGCCGCGCGTAACCGCCGAACTCCTGTCCGAGGGTGACGGGCACAGCGTCCATGAGATGGGTGCGACCGGACTTAACGACGGTCTTCCACTCGGTGGCCTTGGCCGCGAGTGCAGCGTGCAGGTACTCCAGCGCGGGGATCAGGCTGGTGACGGCGGCTTCGGTGGCGGCCACGTGCGTCGCGGTGGGGAAGGTGTCGTTGGACGACTGCGACATGTTGACGTGGTCGTTGGGGTGCACGTCGACGCCGGCGTTCTTCGCGATGCTCGCGATGACCTCGTTGGCGTTCATGTTCGAGCTGGTGCCCGACCCGGTCTGGAACACGTCGATCGGGAACTGGTCGTCGTGCTTGCCGTCGGCGATCTCGCCGGCCGCCGCGATGATGGCGTCGGCCTTGTCCGCGTCGAGGAGCCCGAGGTCCTTGTTCACCTGGGCGCACGCTGCCTTGAGCAGGCCCATCGCACGGATCTGGGTGCGCTCGAGCGGGCGGCCCGAGATGGGGAAGTTCTCCACGGCGCGCTGGGTCTGCGCACGCCAGAGCGCGTCGATCGGGACGCGGACCTCACCCATGGTGTCGTGCTCGATGCGGAACTGCTGATCGTTGTCTGTCATGTACCTCGTGCCTCGAGTCGGTGGTGGGAAATTCGGGAGTGCGCGCGTCAGAAGGACGGGACGGCGCCGGAGGTGTCGCCGTCGAAGTCCACGGAGGAATACTCCCGCAACTTGTTCAGCTGGTGGTACGCGTCGATCATGCGCACGGTGCCGGACTTGGAGCGCATGACGATGGACTGCGTGTACGCGCCGCCGCCGGAGTAGCGGACTCCGCGCAGCAGGTCGCCGTCGGTGACGCCCGTCGCGGTGAAGAAGACGTTCTCGCCCGACACGAGGTCGGTGGTGTTGAGGATGCGATCGAGGTCGTGGCCGGCATCGACGGCCTTCTGGCGTTCCGCGTCGTCGGTGGGTGCGAGGCGGCCCTGAAGTGCTCCACCCATGCAGCGCATGGCTGCCGCGGCGATGATGCCCTCGGGGGTGCCACCGGTGCCGATCAGGATGTCGGTGCCCGAATCGGGACGAGCGGCTGCGATGGCGCCGGCGACGTCACCGTCGGAGATGAGGCGGATGCGTGCACCCGTGTCGCGGATCTGCTGCATCAGCTCGAGGTGGCGGGGCCGATCGAGCACACACACGGTGACGTCCGAGGACGACCCCTTCTTGATCTTGGCGATGCGCGCGATGTTCTCGGCCACGGGAGCGGTGATGTCGATGGCGTCGGCGTAGTCGGGGCCGACGGCGATCTTCTCCATGTAGAACACGGCGGACGGGTCGAACATGGCGCCGCGCTCGGCCACTGCCAGAACGGAGATGGCATTGGGCATGCCCTTGGCCATCAGCGTGGTGCCGTCCACGGGATCGACGGCGAAGTCGACCTCCGGACCGTTGCCGTTGCCCACCTGCTCGCCGTTGTAGAGCATGGGCGCTTCGTCCTTCTCGCCCTCACCGATGACGACGACTCCGCGCATGGAGACCGAGCTGACCAGCTGACGCATCGCGTCGACCGCAGCGCCGTCGCCGCCTTCCTTGTCGCCGCGACCCACCCAGCGACCGGACGCGAGCGCCCCGGCCTCGGTGACGCGGACGAGCTCGAGAGCCAGGTTGCGATCTGGCGCCATGTGCGTGGGACTGTCTGTGCTGGCCGTCATGTGACTGCTGCCTCCTGGCGCGTGGCGCGGTCCGCAGCCCGTGTCGGGGCGTCGTCCGCACCGGATGAACATCGACTCGGGCGAAAAGACTCGTCGTGATTGTCGCACTAGCGGCATGGCTGCGGACTCTCGGGTGAGCCGCCGAACTGCAGGGATGGCGGGCACCGCCGCACGCGGTGCGATACTGGAGTCGTGGCCGACAAGAAACCCAGGATTCTGCAGAACAACAAGGACATGGCTTGGTCCCTGATCCCGCTGCTTCTCGCGTGCCTGGTGATCGCGGCCATCGCCGGACAGTGTTCGCTGCGTGTCGGCGGCCCGGAAGCGGGTGAGGTTCCTCGCATCGATGTCGGAGCATCCCTGCAAGCCGACGCGAACGCGTTGCCGTTCCCCATCCGTCAACCGCAGGTACCCGCGGAGTGGATTCCGAACTCCGCGAGCAGGCCCCCCGTCACCGGGTCGGGGTCCGACGCGAGCACCGTCGGGTACGTCACCGGGGCGGGCAGCTACCTTTCGCTCACGCAGAGCGACGCCACGGAGGACGAGTTGGTGCGTTTCAAGGCCGGCAGCTCGCAGGTGTCCGCCGGCGGCGCCGAGACCATCGCGAACGTCAACTGGGTCGTGTACGGAAACGACGCGACCGAGCCGTACTGGGTCGCGGATCTGGGCGATGCGCGCGTGCTGGTGACCGGATCGGGATCGCAGGACGAGTTCGTCGCGCTGGCCACAGCTGTCGCGTCGGCGAAAGTTCTCGCTCCCCGCTGAGCGCGGTCAGTCCTCGTCGCGCGCCAGCGCCTTCTCGATGCGGGTGCGCGCGCCGGCCAAGTGCTCCTCGCAGCGGGTCGCGAGCGCCTCGCCGCGCTCCCACAGCGCCAAGGACGCGTCGAGGTCGAGGCCGCCCTGCTCGAGCAACTTGACCACGTCGACCAGTTCGTCCCGCGCGTCTTCGTATCCCAGGTCGGTGACCGACGTCGTCTCGCTCATGAGACCCATTGTTCCCGACCGCCCCGACAGACTCGTCAGGTGGAGCCGCTACGACCCATGGCCACGGCGGTGACGGCGCCGTCCGCGACACGGATGCGCAGTTGAGTGCCCGGCGCCACCTCCTCGACGGACCGCACCACCTCGGGATCCGATCCGGCGACGACCCGCTGCACGACCGAGTACCCGCGAGCCAAGGTCGCGGCCGGTCCGAGCGTCGTCAGCCGGGCCCGCATGTGTCCGACGGCCGTGCTCTCCCCGGCCACCGCCCGATCGACGTCCCGGCGGACGACGCGGCGCATCTCGGAGATCTCCGCGTGCCGACGGTCGATCGCGGACAGGGGATCGGCGAGGACGGGACGTTGCCGCATCGCGTCGAGTGCCCGCGTCTCGCGTTGCACCCAACTCCGTAGCGCGGCGGCGCTGCGACTCCGCAGTTCGCCGATCAGCTCCAGTTCCGCGACGGCGTCGGGAACCACCAGCTTGGCGGCGTCGGTGGGAGTCGCGGCGCGCAGATCGGCGACGTAGTCGCTGAGGGGGCTGTCCGGCTCGTGTCCCACGGCGCTCACCACGGGTGTGGTCGCCACAGAGATGGCCCGACACAGAGCCTCGTCGGAGAACGGCAGCAGGTCCTCGACGCTGCCGCCGCCGCGGGCGAGCACGATGACGTCGACCGCGGGGTCCTTGTCCAGTTCGGCCAGCGCTCGCACGATGCCGGGCACCGCGGACGGCCCCTGCACAGGCGTGTTGCGAACCTCGAACGTCACGGCGGGCCATCGGCGCTGCGCCACGCTCAGCACGTCGCGTTCGGCTGCGCTCGCCCGTGCGGTGATGAGGCCGACGGTCCGGGGCAGGAAGGGGAGGGGGCGCTTCAGACGCGGATCGAAGAGGCCTTCGGCGGCGAGGAGGGCTCGGAGCCGTTCGATGCGTGCAAGCAGTTCACCGACGCCGACTGCGCGAATCTCCGTGGCGCGCAACGACAATGTCCCGCGACCGGTGAAGAACGACAGCTTGCCGTACATGATCACGCGCGCGCCCTCGACCAGCTGCACGGGGGAATTCTGGATCAGCATCGGCGAACAGGTGACCGACAGCGACATGTCCGCCGACGGATCCCGCAGAGTCAGGAACGCAGTTCGAGTCCCTTGGCGCACCGAGATCTGCGTGATCTGGCCCTCGACCCACACGCTTCCCAGCCGGTCGATCCATCCGGCGACCTTCGTGGCCACCGTGCGAACCGGTAGGGGGTTCTCGGCCGTACTCGAGGGGGCGGCGGACGGGGAAGAGGTCACTTGGCGCGGGCGGTGGTGATGCGATTCTCGAGCATCGTGCGGTACGGAGCGCGGTCGGCCGAGGAGACCTCGTAGTCGAGGAGCGACGACAGATCCTCCACGGACAACGTCCGCAGCCGGGCACGCAGCTGCGCCAGCGTCAGCGCGTCGTAGTCGAGGTATTCCACGATCTCGGGCGCCTCCGCCGGCGCGGTGGACAGCACGGGGCCAGGCCCGGCGTCGACCGACTCGATCTCGGACGGGGGAGTCGAGTACAGCGCGAAGCGTCCCGCGGGGGCACCGGGGTCGGGCACGTCGATCTCGCCCGCCATGTCTCCGACCGGCTCCGGTTCGGTCGAGAGCGGTTCGGACCTCAGCGGCACGTCGGTGTAGCGGCCGGGAAGCCCGTCGTCGTCCTCGTCGAACGTCGCCCAGGACGCCGTCTCCTCCGGGCGAGCTCCGATCAGCGAGAACACCTGGTCGCCCTTGATGGCCAGCTCGGTCACCGTCTGCTGGAGCCGCATCGCGGTCTGCAGGACTTCGCTGACCGCCGTCATGGGCAGGGAGATGGCCGTGGTGGGCAGACGTCGCGCTTCTTCGACGACGGTCACGGCGATCCCGAGCGCGACGCGGGCTGCGAACGGAGGACGAATCATGGTCCCAGAGTGCCCCACGGCGCGGCTTTTTCCCAGTCGACGTGCGCGGGAAGCGCCGGCCACTCCGCACCACGTATCCTCGTGATATGTCTTCGGCTGTTCCCTCGTCCTCTGCCACCGCGTCCTCGGCGATCCCCCTCGACCTGGGAATCGCGCGTCCGACCGTTCCCGGGAAGGCGTACGACGGCCCCAAGCGGGTCCTGCTCGCCGAGCCGCGCGGCTACTGCGCAGGCGTGGACCGCGCCGTCGAGACCGTGGAGAAGGCACTGGAGAAGCACGGTGCGCCGATCTACGTGCGCAAGGAGATCGTGCACAACCGCCACGTCGTCGACACGCTGTCCGACCAGGGAGTGATCTTCGTCGACGAGACCGACGAGGTGCCGGACGGTGCGCTCCTCGTGTTCTCCGCGCACGGTGTCTCACCGGCGGTCCACGAATCCGCTGCCGCCAAGAACCTGCGCACCATCGACGCGACGTGCCCGCTGGTGACCAAGGTGCACCAGGAAGCGAAGCGGTTCGCCCGCGACGACTTCGACATCCTCCTCATCGGCCACGAGGGGCACGAGGAGGTCGAGGGCACTGCAGGTGAGGCACCCCAGCACGTGCAGGTCGTCGACGGTCCGGACTCCGTGGACGCCGTCACCGTGCGCGACGAGAACAAGGTCATCTGGCTCTCCCAGACCACGCTCAGCGTCGACGAGACCATGACCACCGTCGCGCGACTCCGGGAGAAGTTCCCCAACCTGCAGGATCCGCCCAGCGATGACATCTGCTACGCCACCCAGAACCGGCAGGTGGCGGTCAAGGCTATGGCGCCCGAGTGCGACCTGGTGATCGTCGTGGGTTCCACCAACTCCTCGAACTCGGTCCGCCTCGTCGAGGTCGCCCTGGCTGCCGGCGCGCGCGCGAGCTACCTGGTCGACTACGCGAAGGACGTCGACCTGTCGTGGCTCGACGGTGTCCGCACCGTCGGCATCACGTCCGGCGCGTCGGTTCCCGAGGTGCTGGTGCGCGGTGTGCTGGACCTGCTGGAGAAGCACGAGTACACGGACGTGAAGTCGGTGACCACCGCCAACGAGACGTTGGTCTTCTCGCTGCCCCGCGAGCTGCGGACCAGTAGCCGGGTCTAGAACTCAGTCCCGGTCGCGGTACCGCACCTGCGGCGCGGGGTACGGAGACAGATTCTCCGCACCCGTGCGTCGCGGTTCGTAGCCGGTCGGCCGGGTGTACCCGGGATCTTCACGGGGAGACTGGGGCCGTTCGCGCCGAGTGCGATCGTGACGGGGTTCGCTCGCGGTGTCCCTGACCTCCGGGCGAGCCCGACGCCGTTCGCCGGATCGGGTGCGCGGGCTCTCGTTGCGCGGCGTTGCTGCGCGCTGATCGGTCGTGGGCCGAGCCTTGGCCGCGGACTTGGCCGCTGCCGGGCGGGACCGCGGTGCGGGCTTCGAGATGGGGCTCGGCCGACGATCGAGTGCGAGTCGCGCCCCGCCGACTCCCAGCACCAGCAGTGTGGTCAGCAGCATCAGCGGGAAACGGTCCACCAACGGGACCGCCACGTTCAGTACGACGTCCTTGATGGACGTTCCCGCATCCTCGGTGGTGAGCTGGTACGCGAGGGGTACGCCGAGGAACATGATGATCGGCGGTTGCACCATGGCCGTGAACAGGCCGCGATGGCGGACCACGACGACGGCGATGAGCGACCCGAGAACGTAGAGCACAGCGAAGGTGGACGAGAGTTCGCCGACGCGCATGGCGTCGACGAGGAAGCCGAGGACAACTGCTCCTACCGCGACCGCGACGGCGCCCCATGCGGGGATGCCGGGTACCGAGGGCAACGCGGAGCGTTGGTCGAGAGGCACTCCCGATCGTGCGCGTTGACTAGTGGACACACTGCGAGATTAGCGTTGATTCACGCCGTTGCGTCGTCGGCATGCCCGCGACACCACTACGGAGTGATCCCCGTCGCGGTCGTGGACATGGTGCGCGGACGCTGATCGACCGGGGTGACGTGCGGTGGTTCCCCCTCGAACAGCGACATCTCGTGCAGTTTGCGCGCGGTCACGAACACGCGGGTGTCCAGGGAACCGGCCGCCGCATTGAACGAGTCGACGGCCTTTCCCAACTGGGAACCGAGGCGATCGACGTGCGCTCCGACCGTTCCCAGTCGTTCGTAGAGCTCGCGTCCCAGCACGCGCACCCGCGCCGCGTCCTCCGCGAGGGCATCCTGTTTCCACGTGAAGGCGACGGTGCGCAGCAGGGCGATCAACGTGGTCGGCGTGGCCAGGACCACATTGCGGGAGAACGCGTGCTCGAGAAGCCCGCGGTCGCGGGTGAGCGCGGCATCGAGGAACGGATCGCCGGGGACGAAAAGGACGACGAACTCGGGAGACGGGTCGAAGGACCGCCAGTACCTCTTGTCGGCCAACTGATCGACGTGGGTCCGCAGGTGCTTCGCATGACGCTCGAGGTGTCGATCGATGGTCTCCGGGTCCTGTTCCGCGCTGGCGTCGAGGAACGCCACGAGCGGCACCTTCGCGTCGACCACGATGCTCTTGCCGCCGGCCAGCCTGACGACGAGGTCGGGACGGACACCGTCGGCGGACACCTGCGTGTCGAAGTCGCAGTGTCGTGTCATCCCTGCCAACTCGACCACCCGTTCGAGCTGGATCTCACCCCATCGACCGCGGATCTGCGGCGCACGCAGTGCGGTGACCAGCTGATCGGTCTGCGACGCCAACTGCCGCGAGGCGCGGTGCATGCCGGCCACCTGCTCGGACAGACCGGCATAGGCATGCACCCGATCGCGCTCGACGACCCTCACGTGCTCCTCCAGCGAGTCGACCGCATCGCGGAGAGGTTCCACCAGATGCGAGACCTGCTGGCCGATGGCGCCCGAGTGCCGACGCGCCGAGTCCTCGTTCAGCAGCGACAGGGAACGCCGCAACGTCTCCTCGTTGTCCGCGGAGACGGCGAGGCGCTCACCGGCGCGGGCGAGCTCCACCTCGCCCCGGGCGGCGCGTAGCCACCAGCCCAGCGCGATGCCGAGGAGAAGGGTGACGAGGACTGTCACGGCAGTGATGGCGGTCATGGGGCTCACTATGAACCGAGGCACCGACACACCTTCGCGCCGAGCAACTTTGTCGTAGGCCTCCGTTAGCGTCGGCGACATGAGAATCCTGCACACCTCGGACTGGCACATCGGGCGCACCTTCCACGGTGTCGACCTGCTGGCCGATCAGCGGCGTGCGCTCGAGGCCGTCGCCTCCATCGTCGCGGAGAATCAGGTGGACGTCGTCGTGATTCCCGGAGACATCTACGACCGTGCCGTTCCCAGCGCCGACGCCGTTCGGTTGTGCAACAGGGCGTTCGAGGCAATCCGTGACGCGGGCGCCGTCATCGTCGCGACGTCGGGCAACCACGATTCCCCGGCGCGCCTCGGGGCGGGCTCCGCGTTCGCCGCGGCCGGTGGACTGCATCTGTTCACCACCGTCGATGCCGTCGATCGGCCCGTCGTGCTCTCCGACGAGCACGGAGAGGTCGCGTTCTACGGAATTCCCTACCTGGAACCGGATGCCACGCGGACCCAGCTCGGAGTTCCCGACGCGCGTTCGCACGCCGCGGTTCTCGCGGCGGCCATGGGTCGCATCGATGCGGACCTCGCCACGCGTGACGCGGGAACCCGGTCGGTCGTGCTCGCCCATGCCTTCGTGATCGGCGGCGAGGGTACGGGTTCCGAGAGGTCGATCTCCGTCGGCGGCGTCGAGACGGTGCCGGCGTCCACCTTCTCCGGAGTCGACTACGTGGCGCTGGGCCACCTCCATTCCCCGCAGACCATCGACGAGCACATCCGGTACTCGGGGTCGCCGCTGCCCTACTCGTTCGGGGAGCGCTCACATCGCAAGGCCGCGTGGATGATCGACATCGACGGGGAGGGACACCGCGTCGTCACGCGGATGGAGCTTCCGATCGTCCGCGGCCTCGCCGTCCTCGAGGGCACCCTCGACGAGCTGTGCGAATCCGAGGAGTTCGAATCGCACGTGGGTCAGTACATCTCGGCTGTACTGACCGACGCGGTGCGGCCCGTGGACGCGATGCGTCGTCTCCAGGGCCGATTCCCCCATGCGGTACACCTGGAATGGAAGCGGCCCCCGGGAGTCGACTCCGGCCGGTACCGGGACAAGGTGGTCGGGCGTTCGGACGGTGCCGTCCTGACCAGCTTCCTGTCCGATGTGCGCAGCGAGCCGACACCGACCGAAGCGGCACTTCTCGGCAGTGCCGTCGAATCGGTGTCTGCGCAGGATGATTCGTCGACCGCGGCGCCGGACGTCGAGTGGATGAGATCGGCATGAGACTGCACTCGTTGTCCGTCACCGCATTCGGTCCGTTCGGCGGCACCGTGGAGGTGGACTTCGACCAGCTCGGCGCCGACGGATTGTTCCTGCTGCACGGTCCCACGGGTGCGGGGAAGACGTCCGTTCTCGATGCCGTCGCGTTCGCGCTCTACGGCGTGCTTCCGGGTTCCCGACGTGAGAACAAGAGGTTGCTGTCCGACCACGCTGCACCCGGGGTGGTCCCGCGCGTGGAGCTCGAGGCCACCCTCGGGGGCCGCAGGCTCACCCTCGTCCGGCACCCGGAGTACCTGCGCCCCAAGCTACGCGGAGTCGGGACGACGAAGCAGAACGCGAAGGCGACGCTGACGTGGCACGACGGCCGCAGCGAGAATCTGTCGCGAATCGACGAGATCGCCCTGGAAGTGGAGCGCCTCCTCGGCATGCGCGTGGATCAGTTCTTCCAGGTCGTCCTGTTGCCGCAGGGCGACTTCGCGCGGTTCCTGCGCGCGAAGAACGAGGACCGAGGGGCGCTGCTCGAGCAGTTGTTCGACACCGACCGCTTCCGAGACATCGAGACCTGGTTCCAGGAGCGACGACGCGAGAGTGCCGAACGTCTGGCGGGCAAGTCCGCGTCGTTGGACAGGATCGCTGCGCAGATTGCGAGTGCTGCGGGGGAGCCGTTGTTCGTCGGTACCGATGTCGTCGAGTGGGCGACGGACCTGCTCGACGTCGCCCGGAAGGACGCGTCGACACGGTCGGAGGAGTTACGGGAAGCCCGTGCCGATCACGAGGTACGTCGCCAGGCAGCGAGGGATGCGCATCGCCGTCGGGACGCACGGGATCGTGGGGTTGCCGCGCAGGCTCGGCTGGCGGCCCTCGACGCCTCGGCGGCCGAGCGAGTGGCGATGGCCGCTGAACTCGACCACGCTCGGCGCGCCGACGACGTGCGCCGGCACGCGGAGACGGCGGAGCGCGAGCGTCACCGTGCCGATCTCGCGGCCACCGCTCTCACGCGAGCGGAAAGCGCTGCCTCTCGCACCGATGCCGCATCGTTGCTCCAGGTGTTGTCATGGCCCCCGGCGCCGACGGACCCGGAGACGCTCGACGCCGCGGTCCACCGGTGGAGCGGCGAGTGCGCGGTACTCGACAGTGTCGCGGCGGACGAGGCTGATCGTGCTGCAGCGCAGCGTGATCGAGGCCGAGCCGTGGCGCTCGTCGATACCCTCACGGACGAGCTGGAACGCCTTCGTGCTCGCGTGGCCGCCGTACCGGCGGAGCGCCTGACCCTCGACGCAGAGCATCGGGAGAGCGTCGCGGCCGCCGCGTCGCTGGAGAGCCTCGAGGCTCGTCATCGAAGCGCTGTCGACGCGGCGACCGCCCATGTCGAACTCGTGCGCTGCACGGATCGTCTCGCGGCCGCGGTCACCGAGTTCGACCGCCTGCGCGAGAGCCACGCGGAGCTCAGAACTGCCTGGCTCGCCCTTCGCGAGCGTCGTCTCGACGGCATCGCCGCCGAGTTGGCCGGTGAGTTGGTGGACGGACAGCCGTGCGGGGTGTGCGGGGCGACAGAGCACCCGGCGCCCACCAGCAGCGGTCCGGACCAGGTCAGCAAGACCGACGAAGACCGTGCGCTCCGACGGGCCGACGAGGTCGAGTCGCACAGGGTCGCGGCCGAGAGCGTCGTGCACCGGCTGCGGCGGGAGAAGGACGAGGTGGCGGCACGGTGTGCCGACAGGTCCGCGGCGGAGTTGACGGCGGATCTGGACGAGGCGACGACGGCCGTGGAATCAGCGCGTCGATCGGCGGGTCGTCTCGCGCGCCTCGATGCCGCGCGTGATGCTCTCGACACGGAAGTACACGCGCTCCATGCGCGCATCGGAACGGCGTCGGCAGAACTGGCCGCGGCGGGGGAGCGGATCGCATCGCTCGACCGTCGGATCGCGGAGACGACGGCGCGCATCGCATCGGCGGTGGGCGAGTCCGGCAGCGCGGTCGCACGACGCACGGCCGTCGACGCCGCGATCGCCGCGACGAAGACGCTCCGAGATGCTCGTCGCGACGCGGACGCCGCGCACCGCAGCGCCTCCTCCGCCGACGCGGATGTCGCGATCGTGGCGGAACGACAGGGTTTCGGAAGCGCCGCCGAGGCGCTGGCCGCGGTACGTGACGCAGCGCGGTGCACTGCTCTCGAGAAGGCGTTGCAGGAGGCCGACCGGGAGAGGTCGGCTCAGGCCGCCGTCCTGCTCGAACCCGTGGTGGTCGAGGCGATGTCGGGGGATCCCGTCGATGTGGCACCCGTCGACCGCGCCGAGGAGGAGTCGCGTGCACGTGTCGACGCGGCCGTCGCGGCCGACAGTGACGCGGAAGGACGGCGCCGCACGCTGCAAGGCCTGGTCACCGAGCTGTGGGCGGCCTCCGACGTGCTCGGACCGTTGCGACTCGAGCATCGCGAACTGGAGAACCTGGCCGACGTGGTCGCCGGGCGAGGCCAGAACTCGCGAAAGATGTCGTTGCGGTCCTACGTCCTGGCCGCTCGACTCGAGGACGTCGCCACGGCGGCGTCGGTGAGGTTCCGACGGATGTCGGAAGGCCGATACGAGTTCGTGCATTCCGACGAGGTGGGTCCGCGCGGTACGCGGGGCGGACTCGGGCTGGACGTGCGCGACGACTACACCGGCGTGGTGCGGTCGGCGGGCACGCTGTCCGGAGGGGAAGCGTTCTGCGCGTCACTGTCGTTGGCGCTGGGTCTCGCCGATGTCGTCGCCGCCGAGGCGGGCGGAGTCACCCTCGACACGATGTTCATCGACGAGGGATTCGGCAGCCTCGACGCGGGGTCGTTGGACGCGGTGATGGGAGTGCTCGACGAGCTGAGGTCCGGGGGTCGCACGGTGGGCATCGTCAGCCACGTCGACGAGATCCGCGACCGGGTGCCCTCTCGCCTCGAGGTCATCCGCGAACGTCACGGGTCATCGGTGCGGGTGCACGCGGCAGTGTGACAGTCAGTCCTTCGTCGGTTCGGCCTTGTCGTCGTCGTGCGGTGTCGGGTCCGGGGCGTACCGGGTCGTCTCGTCGTGCACCACGACGGGAGGGTCGCCCTTGTCGGCGTCCAGGTCGTCGTGAACGAGTTTCGCGATGTCGTTGGCGCCGGGATCCTCGTCCGACCGCAGCTCGATCTGCTCGTTGATGTAGCGCAGCAGCACGGCGGTAGCGGCGGCGACCGGTACGGCGAGGAACGCCCCGATGATGCCGAAGATCGACCCACCGGCCGTGACGGCCAGCAGCACCACGGCGGCGTGCAGATTCATCGACTTGCTCTGCAGGATCGGTTGCAGCACATTGCCTTCGATCTGCTGCACCGCGAGGATGATGACCAGGACGATGATCGCAGTCGTCAGTCCGTTGGCGACCAGTGCGACGAGGACGGCCAGCGCGCCGGCGACGAACGCGCCGATGATCGGGATGAAGCCACCGATGAACGTCAGTGTCATCAAGACCGGCGCCAGCGGCACACCCAGGATCAGCAGGCCGATGCCGATGAAGACGGCGTCGATGGCGCTCACGATCGCCTGGGTGCGAATGAAACCGCCCAGGGTGTCCCAGACGCGGCTGAGGACCTCGGCGATGTGACCGCCCGCCTTGCGGCCGGCCAGTCCGTGCAGCCAGGGGAGGAACCGCGGTCCGTCCTTGATGAAGAAGAAACTCAGAACCAGGACGAGGCCGAGGGTGACGAGGATGGACCCGGCTGTGGCGACTCCGGCGAACACACCCGACGCGATCGCGGTCCCGCTCTCCTGCAGTCGGGTTCCGATGGCTTGCACCGCGTTGTCGATCTGCTGATCGTCCAGATTGACCGGCGGACCCTCGAGCCAGTCCTGCACCTGGGCGACGCCGAGCGTGGCGCTGTCCGCCAATTCGGGCGCCTGACTGGCAACGGACGGAACGATGAAGGCGATGACGCCCGCGAGAACCGCGAGGAATCCCAGCAGCGACGTCGTCGCCGCGAGCGCCGGGGGGAAGCCCACGTGTCGCAGGAGCCGCGTGGGCGGCCACAGGACGGTGGCGACCACCAGGGCGAGCAGCACCGGGAGCACGATGACCCACAGCTGACCGACCACCCAGCCGCCGATCCACAACGCCCCGGCCAGGACCACGATCACGACCGACCATTTGGCCAGCCACATCCCGCCTGATCCGAACAGTGCGCTTCTGTCTCGCCCGGTTGCCGAGGTGGACGCGTTCTCGCTCACGTGAGTCCTCTCGTCATGGTGGTTACGCGACCGAAAGAGCCGTCACGCGCTGTGACTGTACCCGGGACGGTGCGTCGTCAAGCCGAGCGAGGGCCCCGGCTACCCGATGGTCAGTCCGCGCGCGAGCAATGCTGTGCGCCATAGGTGCAGGGAGGCGTAGGACCGCCACGGAGCCCATCGTGCGGTGTCCGACAGATCGATGTCGAGGAGCGCAGCCCCCTGCCGGACGACGAGGTCCGTGTCGAGCAGGACGTCGGCGTCCCCGAGGAGCCGCATCGACACGTAGCGCGCGGTCCACGGTCCGACTCCGGGAAGCGCGAGCAGGGCGCGTTCCTGATCTGCGCCGACGTTGCCGTGGGCGATGTCCAAGGTGCCGGACGACAGTTCGCCGGCGGCCGCGGCGATCGAGGTCACTCGTCGCCGGGGACCGGTGAGGATGTCGGCCCCGCGCGCGGCGATCGCTGCGGGGGTGGGAAACAGTCGGGTGATGCCGTGGTCGTCCTGCCCGTCGTCGTCACCCACCGGGTCACCGAGTGCGGCGACGAGCCGGGCGGTGTGTGTCGCGGCGGCACCCAGGGATATCTGCTGTCCGATCATGGTGCGGAGCAGCACCTCCGACGCATCGAAGGCGCCCGGCACACGGATACCCGGCGCATCCTCGACGGACGGGCGCAGCGCGGGATCCGCTGCGAGCACCGCGTCGACTGCTGTCGCGTCGACATCGAGGGCCAACACACGTCGTACCTTGTCGAGCGCGGTCGGGACGTCGCGTGAGTCCGACGCTCGGGTGTGCACTTCCACGGCGGTGTCCTCGAAGCGGCAGGACACCACCGCCGGCCCGTGGTCGAGTCGTAACGATCGCCGGTAGACGCCGTCGACGAAGGTCTCCATACCCGGCACCGCGTGGCCCGCCAGGAACCACCGCATCCACGCCACGTCGTAGGGCGCAGGGAGCGGCAGTCGGGTCGTCTCGGCGGACCAACGCGGTGATGTCACCCCGTCATGGTGTCAGCAACACCGCGCACCGGGATTGGCGTCCGCCTCCGCGTGGCGTGCCTTCCAGTACTCGCGCTCGGTGGGCACCGGCTGTCCGGGATGGACCCGGTTCTGATGCTCGACGAAACGCTCGTAGTCGTGATCACCCATGACGGACGTGATCCACCACGTCGCGGCGCGAACGGACTTCAGGACGGCGTTCATGTCAGTGGCCCGTTCCCGGCCGACGGACCGTGCCGTCCGCGATGAGGACGTCCCACTCCGCCTGCACCGACTTCTCCGCCTCGGTGGGGAGGAAACCGCTGGGCGCGAACAGCTTCGACGGCACGTCCTCCTCCTCGCTGCTGGGCAGTCCACCGGCGCGGATCGCCTTGATGCAGACGGCGAATCCGGCCAGTGCGACGATGAGCACGAGTACCGCGAACACGATGGACAGCGTGCCCTGGATGAACGTGTTGCGGATGACGGCGTCGATGGCCTCCGGTGTTGCCGCCGAGCGGAACTCGGTGAGGCCCTGCGACTTCGCTTCCGTGAAGTCGCTGTGCTGAGCCCAGTAGCCGATGGCCGGAACGTCGGAGAAGATCTTCTGGTACGACGCCGTCATGGTGACGACGAGGTCGAATACCAACGGGAGGGCGGGGATCCACGCCCACTTCAGCAGACCCTTCTTGACGACGACGGTCAGGACGACTGTCAGCGCGATGGCAGCGAGCAACTGGTTCGCGATGCCGAAGAGCGGGAAGAGCGTGTTGATGCCGCCCAGCGGATCGGTCACACCCATGAGCAGGATGGCGCCCCACGCGGCGACGACGATGACCGAGCAGATCCAGGCACCGACGCGCCACGACGGGTCGCGGAACTTCTTCGCGCCGCCGCCGAGGTTGCCCAGCGAGTCGGACAGCATGAAGCGCGCGACGCGGGTACCGGCATCGACCGTGGTGAGGATGAACAGCGCCTCGAACATGATGGCGAAGTGGTACCAGAACGACTTGAGGCTCTCGCCGCCGAAGACCTGGTGCAGCACCTCCGACATGCCGAACGCCAGAGTGGGGGCACCGCCGGTGCGGGAGATGATCGATTCCTCGCCGACGTCCGTGGCAGCCTGCGCCAACTCGGCCGCGCTGACGTCTCCGCCGGAGAGTCCGAGTCCGTTGACGTAGGTCGCCGCTGTCTCGGGGGTGCCGCCGGTGAGTGCGGTGGGCGCGTTGAGCGCGAAGTAGATGTGCTGGTCGAGGATGCAGGCGGTGACCAGAGCCATGATGGCGACGAAGGATTCGGTGAGCATGCCGCCGTACCCGATCATGCGCATCTGCTTCTCCTTCTCGAGAAGCTTCGGCGTGGTGCCCGAGGAGATCAGCGCGTGGAAACCGGACAGCGCACCGCACGCGATGGTGATGAACAGGAACGGGAACAGTGATCCGGAGAAGGCGGGTCCGTTGCCCTCACTCGCGAACGACGTGACGTCGGGCATCTGCAGGACCGGGCGGGCGATGAGGATGCCGACGGCCAGC
This sequence comes from Rhodococcus sp. MEB064, assembly GCF_000834565.1. Taxonomy (NCBI): domain Bacteria; kingdom Bacillati; phylum Actinomycetota; class Actinomycetes; order Mycobacteriales; family Nocardiaceae; genus Rhodococcus; species Rhodococcus sp. MEB064. The sequence goes on along the minus strand of NZ_JXQS01000010.1, from coordinate 5,978 downwards.
AGCACGATGGTGCCGATCTTCATGAACGTCGACAGGTAGTCGCGCGGGGCCAGCAGCAACCACACGGGCAGGATCGAGGCGGCCAGACCGTAGGCGATCAGCAGCCAGGCGACGGTGACCTTCGACAGCGTGAACCAGTCGGCGCCCCATTCCGTCTCGGCGACCCAGCCGCCCGAGATGATGGCGAGCAGCAGCAGGACGACGCCGATGAGCGAGACCTCGGACACCTTGCCGGGGCGCAGGTATCGCAGGTAGACGCCCATGAACAGTGCGATGGGAATGGTGAGCGCGATCGAGAACACGCCCCACGGGCTCTCGGCGAGTGCGTTCACGACGACGAGTGCGAGCACCGCGATGATGATGATCATGATGACGAAGACGCCGATGAGGGCGGCGATGCCGCCGACCACGCCCAGCTCCTCGCGGGCCATCTGACCGAGGCTGCGGCCGCGACGGCGAGTCGAGATCCAGAGCACCAGGAAGTCCTGCACCGCACCGGCGAAGACGACGCCGATGATGATCCACATCGTGCCGGGCAGGTAGCCCATCTGCGCGGCGAGCACGGGTCCGACGAGCGGACCGGCGCCGGCGATGGCGGCGAAGTGGTGGCCGAACAGCACCCGACGGTCCGTCGGCATGTAGTCCTTGCCGTTCTCCAGGATCTCGGCGGGAGTGGCCCGATCGTCCCGCGGGTGGACGATGCGGTTCTCGATGAGGCGTGCGTAGAACCGGAACGCGAAGATGTACGTGCAGACCGCCGCCACGACGAACCACACGGCGTTGACCTGCTCGCCGCGGATGATCGCGATGACCGTCCACGCGATCGCGCCGAGCAGTCCGATGATCACGAAGATCACGCGCTTCGGCACGGTCATGGGGGAGCGGTCGACGACGCCCACGGGTGGGAGGTCGTCGTCGGTCTTCAGAAACTCGACGTGCGAGCTTCCCTTGTCGGACACGGCAGTCATCTGCAGGGCTCCTGGCATGCGAGGGAGATGTGGCGATCATCGTGTGATCGCAGTCACTGTAAGCAGACCGACCGACATTTCGTGCGGTTGTCACCGCGGCGAGTACGGATCGTTGCGACGAGCGGTCGCCACCTGTCGCCGAACGTCACGACCTGACAACGAGAAGCCCTCGGCGGCCGAAGGTTGCCTACGATGCTCGTGTGTCAGACCAACCGCAGAACTTCCCGGGCCAGTACCCGTCCTACGAGCCCGACCTGAGCAAGGGGCCGACCACCGGACAGCAGGACACCGGCAGTTTCGGTGCGCCGGCGTATCCCCAGCAGCAGCCCCAGCAGCCGCCCCAGCAGCCGCAGTACGGGCCGCCGCCTCTGCCGCCCACCAACGCCGGCTGGGCTGCTGCCGCGCTGATCTTCTTCTGGCCGCTGGCATTCTCGGCGTTCAACCATTCGAGTTCGGTGTTCCCTCGCTGGTCCCTCGGTGACTACCAGGGCGCCCATTACGCGTCGGAACGCACGAAGCAGCTGGGAAAGTACTCGCTGTACATCGCGATCGGGTTGTTCGTGCTGTTCATCCTCTTCTACGTCGTGCTCATCGCCTTCGCGGTGTCGACGAGCAGCAGCGTCGACTACTCGTACTGACGGCAAGGGCAGGGCCGACGGGACGGTCGGGGGCGGCACGTAGACTCTTCTTCCTGTGAGCCTCACCCTCGGAATCGTCGGACTGCCCAACGTCGGTAAGTCGACCCTGTTCAATGCGCTGACCAACAACGACGTGCTGGCGGCGAACTACCCGTTCGCCACCATCGAGCCCAATGAGGGCGTCGTCGCGTTGCCGGATCCGCGCCTGAACGAGTTGGCCAAGATCTTCGGTTCCGAGAAGATCCTCCCCGCGCCCGTCACCTTCGTCGACATCGCCGGCATCGTGAAGGGCGCCTCCGAGGGCGCCGGTCTGGGCAACAAGTTCCTGGCCAACATCCGCGAGGCCGATGCCATCTGCCAGGTCGTCCGGGTGTTCGCCGACGACGACGTGGTCCACGTCGACGGTCGTGTCGATCCCGCCGCCGACATCGAGGTCATCGAGACCGAGCTGATCATCGCGGACATGCAGACTCTCGAGAAGGCGATCCCGCGCCTCGAGAAGGAAGTCCGCACGCAGAAGGATCGCGCTCCGATGGTCGCTGCGGCCAAGGAAGCGCAGACCATCCTGGACAGCGGCAAGACCCTGTACTCGGTCAAGAACACCTTCGACGCCTCGTCGCTGCGCGAGCTGAACCTGCTCACGACGAAGCCGTTCCTCTACGTATTCAACGCCGACGAGTCGATACTCACCGACGACGCGAAGGTTGCCGAGTTGAAGGCTGCCGTCGCTCCCGCCGACGCCGTCTTCCTCGACGCGAAGATCGAGTCCGAGCTCGTCGAACTCGACGACGAGTCGGCGATGGAACTGCTCGAGAGCATCGGCCAGTCCGAGCCCGGCCTGCACGCCCTGGCGCGCGCCGGCTTCCACACCCTCGGGCTGCAGACATACCTCACCGCGGGCCCGAAGGAGTCCCGTGCGTGGACGATCCATCAGGGCGACACCGCACCGCAGGCCGCCGGCGTCATCCACACCGACTTCGAGAAGGGCTTCATCAAGGCCGAGGTCGTGTCCTACGACGACCTCGTCGCCGCCGGATCCATGGCCGCCGCCAAGTCGGCCGGCAAGGTCCGCATCGAGGGCAAGGAATACGTCATGGCCGACGGCGACGTGGTGGAGTTCCGCTTCAACGTGTGATTGGACGGACCAGAGTCTTCCGAAGAAGCGGGGCTAGCCGGCAAGTTTGCACGGCCCTTCGTCTGTGTCGTAGGACTGAGCTAAGTTCGTGACATGGAGAGAATCGCCTGGACCGAAGAGTCCGTGCAGGATGACGCAAATGCCTTGTCACAGATCGCAATAGGAACCATTTAGATGGCCGACATCACTTTTCTGAGTCAGGCAGAGCCCATTGATGAGTACGGTCGGGCGTTGTATGCGGTCAGCCGGTCGGTGTTGAGGGCGCATCTGGACGAACTCTCACAGGCTGACTTAGAAGATCTCAACTGCGACAAGCCGGATGTTACTTTCAGGCAACTGTCAAAGTTGGCGCGTTTGCATCGCGACAAAGGCTCGCGCGGTGACGGATTCGAATGGGCCGTTCATGAGGCAATAGTCGGAAACGAGCCGCGTGTGACCGATTTGGTTGCTGGCGCGCTTAAAAAGGTGAGTCCAAAGTCTTATGCCTCAATGGATGGCGCTACGTCGCTGATGTTCGGGCACGAGCGTGCGCGGCACCTCGGGTTCACCGAGGCGGTGGTGGACAACGCTAGCGGCGATGCGGTACTTCTCCCGGACGGGTCGGGACGACCTTTTCAATTCGGAGCATGGGTTCCGATTGCCGCGGGTGGAGTGGCGGCTGAAGCCCGGCTTGCTAGTCGCATAAAAAAGGTCTGGAAGACTGACATTTTTCTCAGCAGCAAGGAGAAGCTACGATTCGCCGCTGCCACGATTAAGAGCAACTGGCACCACCTTGAAGATGGTCCAGGTCTTCGAGTTGCAGTAGTGCCGCAAGCTGTGGACCTTGCGCCGGGTATTCAACGGTGGAAGTCTCTGCATATGGTCGTATTACCAGATCCGGATGGGTTCATGGGCCTTTTCAACGATGCCTACGAAGCGGTTTCAGAAGCGATTATTACGGTCGGCAAGCACGATAGAAATGCTTACTATTACAAACCAAGCGCTAAAGCGCAGAAGATACAAGTGCAACTTGAGAAGTACAAAAGCGTCAAAGTAGTCGAACTCATTGAAGCCTTAAATGATGCTGCTCAACAGAATCTGATCACAGTCGATAAGCGGCTTCTCTCCGTAGAGGCGCCAGCGTGGCTCCATATGAACGAAAAGCGTACGCCGGTCATCGCCCCTCGGCCCAGTTTTTCCAAGCTCGACTAGAGAAGGGGTGATGAGAAGGGTATAGCCCTACTGCTTTGCGTGATTAGCGCGCTTCGTGCCGAGCCTTTCTGCCTCCCGCAGTGTGGCAAGCTACCGCCAGCCCAGCTCCGGTGCCACGTGGGTCAGAACCGACTCGATCAGGTGGGCGCAGTACTCGACGCCGAGCTGGTTGGGCACGGTCAGGAGCAGCGTGTCGGCTGCCGCGACGGCTTCGTCCTTCGCCAGCTCCGCGATGAGCTTGTCGGGTGTCCCCGCATAGGTCTTGCCGAAGCGGGCGATGCCGCCGTCGATGTAGCCGACCTGATCGCCGCTTCCGCCCTCACGGCCGAAGTAGGCGCGATCGACGTCGTCGACGATCGGGAAGATGCTGCGGCTGACGGACACTCGTGGTTCGAAGGAGTGTCCGGAATCTGCCCAGGTCTTACGGAAGCGCTCGATCTGTTCTGCCTGCAGCTCGTGGAACGGCACGCCGGTGTCCTCGCTGAGCAGAGTGGAGCTCATCAGGTTCATGCCCTGCTGCGCCGTCCACTCGGCGGTCGCCCTGGTGCCTGCGCCCCACCAGATCCGCTGGCGCAGACCCTCCGAGTGGGGTTCGAGGCGCAGCAGGCCGGGCGGATTGGGGAACATCGGTGACGGGTTGGGCTCCGCGAAGCCTCTGCCCTCCAACAGGTCCAGGAAGATGCGGGTGTGGTCGCGGGCCATGTCGCCGCTGTCCGAACCCTCGGCCGGCGCGTATCCGAAGTACCGGAACCCGTCGATGACCTGCTCGGGCGATCCCCGGCTCACGCCGAGCTGCAGTCGGCCGCCGGAGATCAGGTCCGCCGATCCTGCGTCCTCTGCCATGTAGAACGGGTTCTCGTAGCGCATGTCGATGACGCCTGTGCCGATCTCGATGCGACTGGTCTTCGCGCCGACCGCAGCGAGCAGGGGGAAGGGCGACGCGAGCTGGTTCGCGAAGTGGTGAACGCGGAAGTAGGCGCCGTCCCCACCTAGCTCCTCGGCGGCGACGGCGAGGTCGATCGACTGCAGCAGGACATCCGACGCGGAGCGCGTCTGCGAGTGCGGTGACGGCGACCAGTGCCCGAACGACAGGAACCCGATGTTCTTCATGGACTCGTCAACGATCTCGGGCACCGGATTCTTCCCGTCTGGCTATCGTGAGCCGATGGCAGAGGTTCGAGAGTTCCAGGTCACCATCGACTGTGCGGTGCCCGCGCGCGTCGCCAGGTTCTGGTGCGACGTCCTGGGGTACGTGGCCGAGCCGGTTCCGGAGGATTCCGCATGGGCGGCGTGCACCGATCCGACCGGCAAGGGCCCGCGACTGTACTTCCAACGCGTTCCCGAGGCGAAGACCGTCAAGAACCGCGTCCACCTCGATGTCCGAGTCGGTGTGGGTCTGGTGGGGGACGAACGACTGGCGGCACTGGACGCCGAATGCGCACGGTTGATCGACCTCGGTGCCACGCGAGTGCGGCTGCTGCCGGCGGGCGACGGTGACGAGTCCTGCATGGTCATGCAGGACGTCGAGGGCAACGAGTTCTGCCTGGACTGACGGCCCTCAAAAGGGTGGGGGGGCGTCGGTGTCGGCGAATTCGCGGGCCCGTCGGTTGCGGTTGCGTTCGGTTCTCCGTCGGGCATGTTTGTCCGCCAGACGTGTGCGGCGTCTGCTGGGGGGTGTGCGGGGCGGACTCGGTGGTGGATCGGGCGTGTCGAAGGTGACGTCGGCGAGTCCGGGGTGGATGTCGTATCCGTTGTGCGCGGGCCCCGGGACGACGAGTCCCTCGGGTGTGGTGATGGTGGAGACGACGCGTCCGGTGTCGTCGTCGGTGTACTGATCGTCGACGAAGTCGCCGAACGTCTTCAGGTTGTGGTGGAACCTGCATTTGCCGCCGAGGTTGACGTCGGTGGTCTGGCCGCCGCCGTCGGGGTCGTCGTGGTCGTACTCCGCGATGTGGTCGAGATCGCCGGTCCACACCCCACGGTTGCAGCCGGGCCAGGTGCAGTACTGGTCGCGGATGCGCACGAACGTGTCGAGGGCGCTGGAGG
>NZ_JXQS01000001.1:0-71302 GCF_000834565.1 Rhodococcus sp. MEB064 | reverse complement strand
TGCTCTCGACGCTCTTCTGCTGTTGTCCTTCGGCGGACCCGAAGGGCCTGACGAGGTGCGGCCCTTCCTCGAGAACGTCACTCGGGGAAGGGGCATCCCTCCGGAGCGTCTCGATGCGGTTGCCGAGCACTACCTGCACTTCGGTGGCGTCTCGCCGATCAACCGACTCAACCGCGAGATCATCGCCGCGGTCGAGACGGAGTTCGCCCTGACGGGCATCGACCTGCCCGTCTACTTCGGCAATCGCAACTGGCACCCGATGGTGGAGGACACCGTGTCGGCCATGAAGGCCGACGGGGTGCGCAACGCCCTGGTCTTCCCGACGTCGGCGTGGGGCGGGTACTCCGGGTGCCGCCAGTACCACGAGGACATCGCTCGTGCTCGCGCTGCTGTGGGTGACGGGGCGCCGCAGCTGACCAAGCTGCGCCAGTACTACGACCACCCGCTGATGGTGGACTCGTTCGCGGACGCGATCCGCGCCGCCCTGAGCAGACTTCCCGCAGACCGCCGCGACGGTGCGCGCGTGGTGTTCACCGCGCACTCCGTGCCCGTGTCGGCCGACGAGGCAGCCGGCCCACCGTTCGCCGGCGGTAATCTCTACAGCCGTCAGGTCACCGAGGCTTCCCGGCTGTGCGCCGCGGCGGCCGGCGTCGACGACTTCGATGTCGTGTGGCAGTCGCGGTCGGGCCCGCCGCAGATCCCGTGGCTCGATCCCGATATCTGCGACCACCTCGAGGCCCTGTCCGCCACCGGTGTCGACGCCGTGGTCATCTGCCCGGTCGGATTCGTCTCGGATCACCTCGAGGTGGTGTGGGACCTCGACACGGAAGCAGTCGAGAAGGCCGAGGAACTGGGAATGGCGCTCGAGCGAGCGGGAACACCCGGCGCGGACCCGCGTTTCGCCACCCTCGTGCGGACGTTGGTCCAGGAACGTACCGCCGATGTCTCCCCGAAGCGGCTGGGGTCGGAGCCGGCCTTCGGCACGACCGTCGACGGATCCCCGTGCAACCCCGGATGCTGCGAGCCTCCGGTGCGACGCCGCCCCGCCTGACACCCTGAACACCCCCCGCGAGTACGCCGAAACTGTCGTGATCAGGGCCCGGATCACGACACTATGGACGTACTCGCCGGGGGTAGATCTAGCGCGGGTCGGACGCCAGATAGGTGTCGATGGCAGCGCGAACGGCTGCGCGCCGTGCGGTCCGGACGGCGCTCTGCAGGGGTCGAAGGACCGCTTCGCGCGCCTCGGCGCCCGTGCTGCTCGCCGCCTGTGACGGTGCGGACGTGCGCGCTGCATCCAGGATGGCGTCGACGCGGTCGGCGGTGTCCAACACTCGTGTCGTGCGCTCCGGGAGCGGGGGATAGCGGTGACGCCCGACCAGGGCCAGGCGCTCCGCGATCATGGTGTGCGGATCGTCCCCTCGCCCGGTCGCGACGGTCTGCAGGGTCGACAACGCTTCCGCTGCACCGCGAACGGTGTCGCGCATGGAGTACTCGATCTCACCCAGCGAGAGTTCCTGGTACGTGGTGGGGACGGTGACCGTGAACACGGTCCAGCGCATCACATCCGGCCCCTCGTGGGTGGGTACGAAGGCGACACCGGATCCACCGGGAACGCCGACGACGACGCCTTCACCGGCAAGCACTGCAGCAGAAGCGAATTCGCGGTCGCGGGGGAGTCCGGCGACGTCGCCCGGCGCCGGGAGCACGAGATCGACGGTCACATCGCGGTGTCCGACGGGGGCGGCATCACGGACGGTGCGGAGGAGTTCCGCCACCCCGACGTCGCGGGGCGCGGGCCAGGGCAGTGACAGTCTGTCCGCCGTGTCCGGATCTCCGGCGACGACGAGACTGAGCGGACCCCATTCGGTGACGGCATCGATGACGTCGTCGGGGGACGCGGCTCCGGCGAGCCAGGCGCCGCACCAGATGGCAAGGCTCGAGGATGGGGACGACACCTATCGATCATAGGCGCTGGAGTCGTGCTCGACCGGCGTGCCTGCCCGTCGAGCGGTACCCGAACTGGGTAGCGTGGAGCCGCTCCGGCGGTCTGCCGGAGCGGCGTGAACGATGTGCAGCAGAGTCGACGAGCGAGGGTGGTCATGTCCGGGAACGACCGTTACGGCGGGGACATCTTCGCCGGTCATCCGCGAACCGTGCGTCGTGTCGCACCGACGGTGGCGGCCGAGCGCGATCTGGTCGTGGAGGACGCGGCGACCGGTTTCTGCGGCGCCGTGGTCGGTTTCGAGCGCACGTACGACGGCGACTTCGTACGACTGGAGGACCGCCGAGGAGTCCGTCGGTTGTTCGCGATGAGAGAGGCTGCCTTCCTCGTCGACGGTTCACCCGTGACGCTGACCAAGCCGAGGCCGGTCGTGGCCACCACCGCAACGCGATCCGCGTCGGGCTCGACCAAGGTGCAGAATGTGCGCGCGAAAGTTGCTCTGCCGAGCCGTATCTGGGTCGAGGGCATTCACGACGCCGCCATCGTCGAACGGGTCTGGGGCCACGACCTGCGGGTCGAGGGCGTGGTCGTCGAGCATCTCGAGGGGCTCGACAACCTCGCGGACCGGTTGCAGGAGTTCGGTCCCGGTCCAGGCCGCAAGGTCGGCGTACTGGTGGACCACCTCGTGGACGGGTCCAAGGAGGATCGGCTCACGCGCTCCCTCGGTCCGTACGTGACCGTCACGGGACACCCCTACATCGACGTGTGGGAAGCGGTGAAGCCCGCGTCGCTCGGTATCGACGGGTGGCCGCGCATCCCGCGCGGAACGGACTGGAAGACGGGCGTCTGCCGCGAATTGGGCTGGGGGACAACGCAGGACGGGTGGCGCAAGGTCTACGGTGCGGTGTCGACCTTCCATGACCTGGAAGCGCCGCTGATCGGTGCCGTGGAGCGTCTCGTCGACTTCGTCACCGTCGCCGACGAAAACGGGTAACCCGGTCGGTAACGATCGGTGCACGACGCCGTTCAGCACCCCACGGCGTCGGTGTTCGTGGCTACTGTGGGTGGCGTGGTTGCACTTCTGTGGTTGGTCGGAGCGGTGATTCTCGCTGCCGGTGAGGCACTGTCCGGAGACTTCTTCCTGTTGATGTTGGCCGGTGGCGCCCTGGGTACCGCGGGCGTCTCGGCCCTGACGGATCTTCCCGTGTGGGGCGATGCACTCGTGTTCGCTGCGCTGTCCGCGGCTCTGATCCTCGGTGTCCGGCCGGCGCTCACCCGCCGGTTCTCCACGCCGCCGCCGACGCCCACCGGTATCGCGGCCCTCACGGGACGTCATGCCAGGGTGATCGACGCCGTCGGTGAGCATTCGGGAACGGTCAAGCTCGACGGCGACGTGTGGACGGCTCGTCCGCTCGATCCCACCGAGGTGTACACGGCCGGAACGACCGTGACCGTGATGAAGATCGACGGCGCCACGGCCGTCGTGTGGAAAGGACCCTAGATGGCCGACTATGCCGCCTTGATCGCCCTTGCCGTGGTCGTACTCTTCGTGGCCGTGGTGGTGGCCAAATCGGTGACGCTGGTCCCGCAGGCCGAGGCCGCGGTGATCGAGCGACTGGGCCGTTACTCCAAGACGGTGTCCGGGCAGCTGACGTTCCTCGTGCCGTTCGTCGATCGCGTGCGCGCGAAGGTCGACCTGCGCGAGCGTGTCGTCTCGTTCCCCCCGCAGCCGGTGATCACGCAGGACAACCTGACGGTGTCCATCGACACCGTCGTCTACTTCCAGGTGACGACGCCGCAGGCCGCGGTCTACGAGATCAGCAACTACATCGTCGGTGTCGAGCAGCTCACCACGACCACCTTGCGCAACGTGGTCGGTGGCATGACGCTGGAAGAGACTCTGACGTCTCGTGATTCGATCAACGGCCAGTTGCGCGGGGTGTTGGACGAGGCCACCGGTCGATGGGGCCTCCGCGTCGCCCGCGTCGAGCTCAAGAGCATCGATCCGCCTCCGTCGATCCAGGAGTCGATGGAGAAGCAGATGAAGGCCGACCGGGAGAAGCGCGCCACCATCCTCACGGCGGAAGGTCACCGGGAGTCGTCCATCAAGACGGCCGAGGGTGACAAGCAGTCCCAGATCCTCTCGGCCGAGGGCGCCAAGCAGGCCGCGATCCTGGCCGCCGAGGGTGAGCGTCAGTCCCGCATTCTCCGTGCGCAGGGTGAGCGCGCTGCGAAGTACTTGAACGCGCAGGGTGAGGCGAAGGCCATCGAGAAGGTGTTCGACGCCATCAAGGCGGGCAAGCCGACGCCGGAGTTGCTCGCGTACCAGTACCTGCAGACGCTGCCGAAGATGGCGCAGGGCGACGCCAACAAGATGTGGGTCGTTCCGTCCGACTTCGGGGATGCGCTGAAGGGGTTCGCGAAGAATCTCGGTGCGCCGGGCGACGACGGTGTATTCCGGTTCGAGCCCAGCGATCAGGGCGCCGGACACACCAAGGCCGCCGACGACACCGAGGAGGTCGCCGACTGGTTCGACACGACGACCGACCCGGCCATCGCTCGCGCTGTCGCCGACGCGGAAGCCGTGGCGCGCAAGCCCGTCGACACGTCCCTGTCCGCGGCGGCCCCGCCGAAGCAGGAGGCGACGGACGTGGAGACGCCCGCGATCGAGGGTCAGGACGGGCAACGGGAGCTGGACGTCTGACGGTCAGTTCGCCAGACCTGCTCCCACTCCGCCGGCGGCCAACGCCCAGAGAACGCTGGTGAAGGTGCCGATGATGAAGTACTCGGATGCGCGGGGATCGCGTAGTTCGGGGTAGCGCGCCAGGCCTTTGACGGCCAGGACGACGGCGATGCCTTCCGGCCACCCGGCGAGTATCGACACGACGACGGCGATGCGTTCGAGAGTGCCGATGACGAGACCCCCGCGAAGAACGGGGCGATCGTCGTCGGCACTGTCGTCTCCGGGTTCGGGTCGCCGGCGCGAGAGATGGAACACGGCCGGGACCACCGCGGCGCCGCCGGCGACGGCAGCCAGGACCGTCAGAGCGAGCACCGCGACGAGTGCTACGCCGGTGACAGGTTCGGGCGCTGCGGCCGCGGCACATCCCGCCACGCCGAGCCCCAGCGACGCAACGACGGCCGGCAACCACCACGGCGCACGACGGTGCGATCTCCTCGCGCGGGGAACGGTCGGAACCGGGGCGGCGGGAACGGTCACGGACGACGCGGCGATCACGAGGGCGACCAGAGCGATCACGGTCATGCGCGAGACCTCTCGTCGCGGGCGAGGCGATCGGCATCGGCGAGCAGTCGGGCGACGACCGGACGTGCCGCCCGCTCGGCATGCCACCCTGCGACGGACAGTCGTTGGGACACCGCTTGCGGCGTGATGGACAGTTCCGCGGCGACGGCGGTCTGGGAACCGAGTCGACGCACGCTGTCGACGGCGGCGCGTCCCTGCTCGCTGCGGCGCACCAGGAGCGTGGCCAGCAGCGTGGTGACGGCGTCCGCGTCCGCGGCGGAGGCGCCGTGGCGTCCGCGCACGGCGATGTGGGCGGGGGAGTTCTTCGCGCTGTCCACCGCCTCGCGCGCCGCTTCGAAGGCCGGTCCGCGGCCGGCCCTGGTGGAGGCGGGCAGCGGGTCCTCCACGCTGCCCACACCGATGCCGACACTCCAGTGCCCGTCCTCGACCAGGGCGAGGGCGGTGTCGAGGGTGTCGGTCGCGTCGTCGGAGACCGCCTGGACCTCGTCCCCGGCGGTGCGTTCGAACGGGCGGAGCAGCGTGGTGGAGCGGCCCAGGATGTCGGCGACGCGATCGACGTCGCGTCGACTGCCTCGCTGGTCCACGGTCAGTACGAACATCTATCAACCCTAGAAGCTTGATCTGCTCACATCAAGCCCTCAGTCTTGATAACTACGTTCGAGATCAAGTTTCAGAACTTGATAGATCGATATCAAGGTTCAGCGCTTGATATCGCTGTCCGATTCTGTGGAGTCGGCGATCGGAAGCGCCGTCTCGAGCACCGGTAACCGCGCGTCGAGGACGAGACCCACGATGCCCACTCCGATGCAGACCGCCGAGACGGCGAGAAGAATCGGGTCCCCGTTGCCGGCGAGTGCGTCGCCGAGCAGCACGATGCCGACAGTGCCGGGAATCACGCCCACGAGTGTGGCCAGCGCGAACGGCACCAGGCGAACGGCCGACAGGCCTGCGGAGTAGTTCACGACCGAGAACGGCACCGGAGCGATCAGGCGCAGGCTCCCCACCGCCAGCCATCCGCGTCGCGCGAGTCGAGCGTCGACCGCGCGGATCAGGGGGTGATTCAGGCGCGTCGCCACCACGTCGCGTCCGAGAGCGCGGACGAGAAGGAACGCCAGCACCGCGCTGACGGTCGTAGCCGACACCGCGACGGACACACCGGTCACCGGCCCGAACAGCACCCCGGCCGACACCGTGAACAGGGTTCGAGGGACAGGAGCGATGGTGACGACCGCGTGGGCGAGGAAGAAGGCCAGCGGAAAAAGAGGGCCGACAGCGGTAGCCCAGTGGCGCATCCGGTCGACCGACGGCAGCGGAACGAGCACGGCGATCGCGATCAGTCCACCGACGAGCACGACGGCGAGCAGCACGCGGAGGAGGACGGCGCGGCGGTTCCGCGGGGTGCGAACCTCGCCGTCGGAGCGCGGCGCGAGGCCCGGTGTCGTCACGACAGTTCACGCTACCGAACGTGGCAGCGAGCACCGCTCCACGCGCTACTAGGAGGCCCGATGCTCGGACGCCCTAGTTCTGTGAAGTTTGTCTCAGGTCACCATGTCGAGAGTCGCGATACCGTGCCTCGAGGTGCGGTTAACATCACACCATCCGCAGGCGCGAAAGGGACACATGGCCACCTCACACACCGGGACACCGAGCCCCGTCGCTACCGACGACGTCGGCGCCGCTGTTCCCGTGAGCAGCGCCGAGGAAGGTCTGGCCACCTGGCGACGCGGAGTCGCCGGCGTCCTGGCCAAAGCCCGCCGCGTCGACGTCTCCGAGCTGCCCGAGCATCCCGAGACGCTCCTCGACGAGACGACGTACGACGGAGTGACCGTCCGTCCCCTGTACGGCCCGTTGGACGAGACGACGGAGGAGCCGCTGCCCGGCACCTACCCGTTCACCCGCGGAAGCGACGCCCACCGCGACGTCACCGTCGGATGGCTGGTGGCCGGCCGCTTCGGTCATGCGGACACCGACGACCTCAACACCCTGATACTCGACGGCCTGCAGAACGGCACCAGCGCGTTGTGGCTCACCACGACGGGAATCGGCGCGCAGGGTCTGACCGGTGCGCTCGACGGTGTCCTGCTGGACCTCGCACCGCTGACCCTCGATGCGGGAGCCGACGTCGTCGCGGTCTCGGAGGCTTTGTTCGCCCTCCTCGACGAGCGGGGCACGTCCGCGGACGTCCGTCTGGGCGCCTCACCGTTGACCGACTCGTTCGCCGGGCTGACCGGAGCGAGCCTCGACGACACCCTGGACCTCGCCCGTCGGGCATCGGCCCGCCCCGAGCGGATCCGCGCCATCACCCTCGACGGCACCGTGTTCCACGCCGCGGGAGCGGGGGATGCGCAGGAGATCGGGCTGGCCGGTGCGGCCGGCCTCGACTATCTCCGAGCAGCGACTGCCGCCGGCATGTCCGCGGCCGACGCACTCGACCAGATCGAGATCCGACTCGCCGCGACGGACGAGCAGTTCGAGACCATCGCCAAGTTCCGTGCCGCACGCCGCGTCTGGGCTCGTATCGCCGACGTGCTGGGGGCCCCGGACCATGGCGGTGCGCCCCAGCACGCCGTCACCTCGGCCGCGATGATGACCCAGCGTGACCCCTGGGTGAACATGCTGCGCACGACTCTCGCAGCGTTCGGTGCCGGCGTCGGGGGCGCGGATTCGGTCACGGTCCTCCCGTTCGACGCCGCGGTTCCCGGTGGCGCGGCCGACGTGTCCCGGACGTTCGCCGCCCGCATCGCTCGCAACACCCAACTGCTGCTGCTCGAGGAATCGCACCTCGGGCGGGTCCTCGATCCCGCCGGCGGCTCCTGGTACGTCGAATCCTTGACCGACGCCCTGGCGGACTCCGCGTGGTCGGTGTTGCAGAACATCGACCGTGCAGGTGGCTACCGCGCCGCGCTCGAGTCCGGCGAGATCGCCCGGACGGTCGAGGAGACCCGTCTCAGCCGTGCATCGGACATCGCGCACCGCCGCACCTCGGTCACCGGAGTCAACGAGTTCCCCAACCTCCAGGAACCATCGCCCGCCGCGTCCGGTGACGGAACGGTCGCCGGTCGCCCCGTTCACCGCTACGCCGCCGACTTCGAGGCGCTGCGCGATCGCAGCGATGCGGTGTTACGGGACAAGGGAAGTCGGCCGGTCGTCCTGCTGGCCCCCCTGGGAAGCATCGCCGAGCACAACGGACGCACCACGTTCGCCGCGAACCTGATGGCGTCGGGCGGTATCGAGGCCGTCAACCCGGGCGCCGACGCGGACCTCGCCGCGGTGGCGCGGGAGACAGGGTCGCCGATCGCGATCCTGTGCGGCTCGGACAAGCGTTACACCGCCGAGGGCCCCGCCGCCGTCGCCGCGCTACGGCAGGCCGGCGTCGAGACGGTTCTCGTGGCGGGCGGGAAGTCGGCATTCGCGGACGCGACCGACGAGCAGACGCCGGACCGATACCTCGGTCTCACCATCGACGCCGTCGCGGAACTCGGGTTGCTCCTCGACACGCTCGCGGGCGACGTCCGCACGGAAGGACGTACCGCATGACCGGCAACCGCACCACCGACCACGACGACAACAGGGGAACCGTCGGCAGTTTCGCGGACGTGCCGCTGACCGACCCCGAGGCGTCGGACACCGCCGCACCCGGCGCCGACGATGCCCGCGCGCACGTCGAGGCCGCAGCATCGGCCCACGGATACACGCCGGAGCAGGTCGTCTGGTCGACGCCCGAGGGCATCGACGTACGGCCCATCTTCACCGGTGCCGACCGAGCGGAGGCGGCCGAGGCCGGCTACCCGCTGGACTCGTACCCGGGCACGGCGCCGTTCCTGCGCGGCCCGTACCCGACGATGTACGTGAACCAGCCGTGGACCATCCGTCAGTACGCGGGATTCTCGACGGCATCGGAGTCCAACGCGTTCTACCGTCGCAACCTCGCGGCCGGTCAAAAGGGTCTCTCGGTCGCGTTCGACCTGGCGACGCACCGCGGCTACGACAGCGACCACCCCCGTGTGCAGGGCGATGTCGGTATGGCGGGCGTCGCGATCGACTCCATCTACGACATGCGCCAACTGTTCGACGGGATCGACCTGGGGTCGGTGTCGGTGTCGATGACCATGAACGGTGCGGTGCTGCCGATCCTCGCGCTGTACGTCGTGGCGGCGGAGGAGCAGGGCGTCGGACCCGAGAAGCTCGCCGGCACCATCCAGAACGACATCCTCAAAGAGTTCATGGTGCGCAACACGTACATCTACCCACCCGAGCCGTCGATGCGGATCATCTCCGACATTTTCGCCTACAGCTCCACGCACATGCCGAAGTTCAACTCGATCTCCATCTCCGGCTACCACATCCAGGAGGCCGGTGCGACAGCCGATCTCGAGCTGGCCTACACCTTGGCCGACGGTGTGGAGTACATCCGCGCCGGGCTCGCCGCGGGCATGGACATCGACACGTTCGCTCCGCGCCTGTCCTTCTTCTGGGCCATCGGCATGAACTTCTTCATGGAGGTCGCCAAGCTCCGCGCCGGGCGTCTCCTGTGGGCCGAGTTGGTCCAGAAGTTCGACCCGTCGAGTGCCAAATCGCTGTCCCTGCGCACACATTCGCAGACATCGGGGTGGTCGCTGACGGCGCAGGACGTGTTCAACAACGTCTCGCGTACCTGCATCGAGGCCATGGCGGCGACGCAGGGGCACACGCAGTCACTGCACACGAACGCGCTCGACGAGGCGTTGGCGCTTCCGACCGACTTCTCCGCGCGCATCGCCCGTAACACCCAGCTGCTGCTCCAGCAGGAGTCCGGCACGACGCGGCCCATCGACCCGTGGGGCGGCTCGTACTACGTCGAGTGGCTGACGCATCAGCTCGCCGATCGCGCCCGCGCGCACATCGCCGAGGTCGAGGAGGCCGGCGGCATGGCCAAGGCCATCGGCGAGGGAATTCCCAAGCTGCGCATCGAGGAAGCGGCGGCACGCACCCAGGCCCGCATCGACTCCGGCCGTCAGCCGCTGGTCGGGGTCAACAAGTACGTTCCCGACGAGCCCGACACCATCGAGGTGCTCAAGGTCGAGAACTCGCGCGTGCGTACCGAGCAGATCGAGAAGCTCGAGCGACTGCGCGAGGAACGCGATCCGGGCCGCGTCGAGGCGGCGCTGTCCGCGCTGACCGCTGCCGCCGCGTCCACCGAGGGCGGAATGGAGAACAACCTGCTCGCCCTCGCCGTCGACGCAGCCCGCGCGATGGCCACGGTGGGGGAGATCTCGGACGCCCTCGAGAAGGTCTACGGCCGTCACCGCGCCGAGATCCGCACCATCAGCGGTGTCTACCGCGACGAGGCAGGGAAGGCGAAGAACATGGTCCACGCCGGTGAGCTCGCCAGTGCCTTCGCTGACGCCGAGGGCCGTCGCCCCCGCATCCTGGTCGCGAAGATGGGGCAGGACGGCCACGACCGCGGCCAGAAGGTGATCGCCACCGCGTTCGCCGACATCGGCTTCGACGTCGACGTCGGCCCGCTGTTCCAGACGCCCGACGAGGTGGCCCACCAGGCCGCGGACAACGACGTGCACGTCATCGGCGTCTCGTCCCTGGCCGCGGGACACCTGACGCTGGTTCCCGCCCTGCGGGAGGCGCTCACGGAGGTCGGTCGCCCGGACATCATGATCGTTGTCGGCGGTGTCATCCCGCCCGGTGACTTCGAGGCCCTGCGTGAGGCCGGCGCCGCGGCGATCTTCCCGCCCGGCACCGTGATCGCCGACGCCGCCGTGGATCTCATCGAGCAGCTCGCGGTCTCGCTCGGTCACCGCGAGGCAGCGGCGGACGCGGGAGCGAACGCCTGAGCATGGTGACTGCAGCCTCCCGCCGCCCGCCGGTGGACGTGGCCGCGTTGGCGGCGTCCATCCGTGCCGGCGAGCGTGCCGGTCTGGCCCGCGCGATCACCCTGGTGGAATCCACACGCACCGACCATCGTGATCTGGCGCAGCAACTCCTCCTCGAGGTGCTTCCCGACGCCGGCGGCGCTCACCGCGTCGGCATCACGGGTGTCCCCGGCGTGGGCAAGTCGACGTTCATCGATGCTCTGGGCATGTCGTTGATCGAGCGTGGCCACCGCGTCGCCGTGCTGGCCGTGGACCCGTCGTCGACACGCACCGGTGGTTCGATCCTCGGCGACAAGACCCGGATGGCGCGGCTGACCGTCGCCGAGAACGCGTACATCAGGCCGTCTCCGACGTCGGGGACGCTCGGCGGGGTGGCCAAGGCGACACGCGAGACGATCGTGCTGCTCGAGGCCGCGGGTTACGACGTGGTCCTGGTGGAGACCGTGGGTGTCGGCCAGTCCGAGATCACCGTCGCGGGCATGGTGGACACGTTCTGTTTCCTGACGCTCGCGCGCACCGGAGATCAGCTGCAGGGCATCAAGAAGGGTGTTCTCGAGCTGGCCGACGTGGTGGCGGTGAACAAGGCGGACGGCAAGCATCTGCGGGATGCGAAGAGCGCGGCACGCGAACTCGCGGGGGCGCTGCGCCTGATCTACCCGCACGACGCGCTGTGGAAGCCGCCCGTGCTGACCATGAGCGCGATCGAGGAGACGGGGCTCGACGAGTTCTGGGACACGGTCTGCCGACATCGCGACGTGCTCACGGCCGCAGGACAATTCGAGGCTCGTCGACGTGGCCAGCAGGTCCAGTGGGTGTGGACGATGGTGCAGGATCAGCTGATGCGGCGGTTGGCATCGAACGCCTCCGTCACCGCGGTGAAGGCGGATGTCGAGCGGCGCGTCGCCGACGGATCGTTGACCGCAGCTCTGGGCGCGCAGGAGATCCTGACGGCGTTCGACAGCTGAGTCAGCGGGTGGCTGCGAAGGTGCCCACTGTCTCCAGCAGGTGATCGAAGAACGCCTCGGGATCCGTCGCCACGGCGATCGCTGCGTTGGGACGACGGTTCCAGAACCCACGCCGGTCCGCGACAGTCGTTCCGCGGGTGAGGGTTCCGGTCAGTTCCACGTCGACGGTCGCGAGTGCGTACTCCGCCATCTCGGGGTGCAGCGCCACGGCGGCCGCGAACGGATCGTGCATGTGAGCGAGATAGCCCTCACCCTGCGCGTGGTGGAATTCCATGTAGAACCGCACGGCATCCGTCAGATGACGAACGATCGGCACCGATGCCTGCGAGCGCCGGCCGCGATCGTCGATCGACAGGCTCTCCACCGGAACGCTTCCCGAGATCTCGGCCAGCCGGGCGACATGGGCGGGGTGCATCTCGATCCGCTCGGTCAGACCCAACGCGCACACGATGGGCTCGCGACCGGCCGGAACGGACTCGAACGCGTCGAAGACTTCCTTCGCGGATTCCGGGTCCACGGCGACGTTCCACTCGGAGGTCGGGGTGGTGTTGCCGGGATGGTCGAAACTGCCGCCCATGATGACGACGCGCTTCAACAACGTCGGCAGCTCGGGCTCGAGGCGAAGGGCGAGAGCAAGATTGGTCATGGGACCGGTGACCAGGCCGACCAGTTCGCCGGGGTTCTCCCGGGCCAGCTCCACCCAGGCGTGCGCCGCCGACCGTGTCGACACCGCCCTGCTGCTCTGCGGGAGCTCCGCGTACCCCACTCCGAGTGGACCGTGGGTGTCCTCGGTGGTCATCAGCGGCGCCACCAGCGGACCGTCCGCTCCCACCGCGACCTCGACGCCCGAGAGCCCGCACATGTCCAACCACGCCAGGGTATTCCGGGTGACCTGTGCGGTGGGGACGTTGCCGGCGGTGCAACATACCGCGACCACCTCGGCGTCGGCACTGGCCGCCAGGTACACGAGGGCGAGCGAGTCGTCGATACCGGTGTCGACATCGACGATCAGACGCGTCCGAGAAGGCATGGGGTCATTGTGTCAGCGTCGGAAAGCGGGGTTCGTCGCGTCCCCACGGCCGCGCCGGCCACGGATGGTCGGCGTAGTCCGACAATGCCGGGCGGGCGGTGCTCACCCCACCGACGGTGACGACGTGATCGCCCTGCGGCAGTACAGGATCCGGGGGCTCCTCGACGCGGCCGCCCGCATCGAGGAGCCATGCCGCCGTGCGTGCCAGAGACACGGACACCGTGCGTCCGATGCCGCCGTCCTCTCTCGCCGCGAGCGCATCGACGATGCCGGCAGCCAGCAGATGACCGGACGCGTGGTCGAGCGCCTGCACCGGGAGCGCGCCCGGTATGGCACTGTCGCCGCACACGGCGGCAATACCCGACGCAGCCTGGACCAACGAGTCGAATCCTCGCCGCCGCGCCCACGGACCGCGGGAGCCCCAAGCATTCACGGTCCCGATGACGGCGCCGCTGGGCCGATACGACCGCACGTAGTCGTCGATGTAGGAGCCGGTCCGGTAGCCGCACACCACCACGTCGACCGAGGACAGCAGTGCGGCCAGACGGTCGTCGTCGTCCTCGGTCAGCACGTCGAGCAACGTCGAGAACTTGCCGGCCCCGGTATCGAGGTGCTGCGAGACGATTTCCGGGAGCGCGGGGGAGTCGACCCGCAGGACCGATGCGCCCAGCAGTGCCAGGTCCCGCGTCGCCACGGGGCCTGCGATGACCCGCGTGAAGTCCAGGACACGCAGTCCGGCGAGGGGACGTCGTGTGTCGGTGGACGGGTCGATCGGGGACGGTGCACCATCGGGCCTGACGGTCGAGGCGACCAGGGGGCCGGTCCGCGAGAATCTGCCCGCTGGAGTCCCGAACCAATCGGCCTCCGTGCGTACCGCCACCACCAGAGCGCCGGCGTCCGCAGCGCGCTGCTCGAGTTCGAACGCCGGTGCGCGCGCCACCGCGGCAGCCACGCTGTCGCGATCGGACGGATCCGGCAAGCCCAGAACCGACAGCAGGCGTCGACGGTGGTGGTCGTAGTTGGCGTGCGTGCGGACCCACCCGTCGGCCGCGCGGAAGAACCCGGACAACTCGGCGAAGCCGGGAACGGCGCGACCGTCGACACGTAGGAGTCGGTCGCCCGCGAACGATGCCGCCACCCGGTCACCGGAGATCGACCAGGCGCGCGACTCGAGCCCGACGACGCTCCGGTAGCGGTCCACCGCCGTGCACAGCGCGGCTACGGATCCGGTGGCGAGCTCGGCGACGGGCAGGGTCGAGGCGAGCACGCCGCCGGACACCGGAGTGACGGCGATCTCGCCGATCGGTTCGAGACCGAGATCGGCCTGGTACCGACCGACGAGCGACATCGCGGTCACACCTTGCGTGCGGTGATCTCCATGCCTGCCCCGCGCAGTCGGTCCACCAGCGCGTCACCGATTCCCGACGCCGGTGTCAGCACGCCGCCGCCGAGGGACGGCAATGCGTCGCGGTCGAGCGCCAACGCGAGGGCGGACTCGCCGAGCATCATCGCCGTCGCGGCGTATCCGGGGTCGCCCTTGGCCTTGACCCGCGACACGTAGTGCTCGTCGGTGCTGGTCGTGGTGTAGATGTCGATGGTGAAGTGACCCTTCTGGCGGGTCTTCTCGCTCGGGCCGTCACCCGGCTTGGGGAGCACCTTGTCCAGCAGGAACCGAGTGGGCTTGAACGCCATACCGGCCACGAAGGCGCCGAGACCCGCCAGCACCGCACCGGCGATCACCGGCGACGCGGGAGACGAGCCCACGCTCATGACCTCGCTGTAGCGGAAGTTCTTGCCGTACGCGTAGCCGCGGAGCGCATTCGACCGCCGCACCACGCGGGTGTTGTAGGACGCCATGACGAACGGCGCCTTCCAGCCCTTCAGCGACGGGTGGATGTCGGACCCCTTCTTGAGGGGCATGTCGTTCTGACGGCCGAGGTCGGGTTCGATCGACCGGTCCGGGCTCAGCGAGTACGGGCTCGCCGCCATCTTCGCGGCAGCACGGTCCTTCGTGATCTCGTCGATCTGGCCGCGGAGGGAGTCGATGGTGCCGCCGCTGACACCGCCGCTCATCGACGTGACCACCAGCGTGGTGTCGGTCAGATCGCCGGCGCCGTCGCCATTGACCTTCGAGTACAGCGCGTGCACGCCCAGATCGGAGGGCACCGAGTCGAACCCGCAGGAGTGCACGATGCGGGCACCCGTCGTGCGAGCCAGCTCGTGGTTCTCGTCGGCACTGAGGCGGGCGAACAGTACCTCGCCGGTGAGGTCGACGTAGTCGGTTCCGCCGGCCGCGCACACGTGCGCCAAGGTGCGTCCGAACTTCGCGTAGGGGCCCACGGTGGTGATGACGACCTGCGTGCGCGAGGCCATCTCCGTCAGAGCGGCCTCGTCGTCGGCGTCGGCCACGACGAGCTCCCAGTCGGCTGCTCGCGCCGGGAGGCCGGACCTGGTCGACTCCAACTTCTGCCGCGAACGCCCCGCCAGAGCGATCCTGGCGTCGGCGGGAGCGTGGTTCGCGAGGTACTCCGCCGTCAGCGCTCCGACGAATCCTGTTGCGCCGTAGACGACGACGTCGAGTTCGCGATCGTGCGTGCTCGTATGCGATGTGTCGGTCATTCCCCGACCCTACAAGCCGGTCACCAGGACCAGGTGTGCACCGGTTCGCCCTCGTGCATCAGCTCCAGGTAATCGGACAGCATGCCGGCGACGGCCCGTTCCCGACTCTCGCCCGCCCGCTCACGGGCCACGACGGCGTTGCGTTGCCACACGGACCCCGATTGCCGACGCAGACATCTGCCCTCGATGACGCCGAGGTACCGGTCGCGGACCTCGGTGTCCACCCCGTACGACGCCAGTCCCACCTCCGCCATCGGAAGCAGGCGACGCAGGACGAGTTCCTGCGGGGAGATCCATCCGACCTCGGGCCAGTACAGGCGCGAGTCGAACCCGCTGCGCGCCGCCGAGTGGAGATTCTCCACGGCGGCATCGAACGACATCTGGGTCCACACCGGCCGGTCGGCGTCGACGAGTGCGCGCAGTGCCCCGTAGTACAGGGCGGCATCGGCCATGACGTCGAGCACGGACGGGCCGGCGGGCAGAACACGGTTCTCGAGTCGGATGTGGTGTTCGCCGTTCGAGGTGTCGTAGATCGGCCGGTTCCACCGGTAGACCGTGCCGTTGTGCATCCGCAGCTCCGTCAGGGCCGGGGTGCGACCGGCCGCCAGCTCCGCCATCGGATCCTCGTCGGAGACCACCGGGAGCAGCGCGGGGAAGTAGCGGGAGTTCTCCTCGAACAGGTCGAAGATCGAGGTGATCCACCGTTCACCCATCCAGACACGCGGCCGCACTCCCTGATTGATCAGTTCCGGCGGACGGGTGTCGGTGGCCTGCTCGAACAGAGGGATACGCGTCTCGTGCCATAGCGCTTTGCTACCCAGGAACGGGGAGTTCGCGGCGAGTGCCACCTGGACACCCGCGAGCGCCTGGGCCGCGTTCCAATGGGCCGGGAATTCCGCCGGAGCGACCTGCAGATGGAGCTGGACCGACGTGCACGCCGCCTCGGGAAGAATGGTGTCCGAGAACTCCTTCAACGACTCGACGTCGGTGCCGCCCGGGAGCGGCACACCCGTGATCGAGAGTTCGATGTCCTCGCCGCGTGCCGCGAAGATCTGCTGGTTCAGCAGGTCGTACCGAGGGTTGCTGGAGAGCCACTGGTGAGCGAAGTGCTCGGAGGTCAGGGTCGGCAGCATGCCGATCATGGCCAGAGCGCAGCCCGATTCCTTCGCGCGAGCATCCGCGGTGTTCAGGGATTCGCGCAGCCCCATTTCGAGCTGGTGCATGCGGTCGCCCGCGAGTGGCTCCGGGGCGACGTTTATCTCGATGTTGAACTGACCCAGCTCGGTCTGGAAATCCGGGTCGGCGATGGCTTCGAGGACGGCCGCGTTCGCCATGGCCGGCTGCATGTCCTCGTCGACGAGGTTGAGTTCGATCTCCATGCCCAGCCGGGGTTCGTCGACCTGGAAGCTGTCGTCCGCGAGCATCGATGCCAACGCGTCCAGACACTCCTGCACCTTGTGCCGGAACCGCTGCCGGTCCTGACGGCTGAACGTGCGCTGCTCGACCTCGTCGCCCATTCTCTCATCACACCATGTGACGGATCACCAGGGTGAGGCTGCGTAGTCCTTCAGGAACTTGCCGTGCAGATCCAGACCCAGCTCGCCCTGGACGATCGGGTCGTACACACGCGCGGCGCCGTCCACCAGATCGAGCGGAGCGTGGAACCCTTCGTCGGCCAGACGGATCTTGGTGGGGTGCGGACGCTCGTCGGTGATCCACCCCGTGTCCACCGCGCTCATCGAGATGCCGTCGTCCATCATCTCGTTCGCGCTGGTGCGGGTCAGCATGTTGAGCGCCGCCTTGGCCATGTTCGTGTGCGGGTGGCCGGGACCCTTGTAGCCGCGCCCGAACTGCCCTTCCATTGCCGAGACGTTGACGATGTAGGCCCTGCGGTACGACGACGCAGCCAGCGCGGAACGCAGTCGGGAGACCAGGATGAACGGCGCGACGGAGTTGCACAGCTGCACCTCGAGCAGTTCCACCGGGTCGACCTGATCGACGGTGTGCACCCAACTGTTGGTGGGGGCCTCGTCCGGAACGAGTCCGCCGGCGTCGATCGCCGTACCGGCAGCCATGCGCTGCAGGGAGGACGAACCGGCGACCAGCGCCATGGAGGTCACCTGCGACGGCCCCATGTTCGCCATGACAGCGGTGTCGAGGGCGACGCTCTCTCCGTCGGTCTCGCCGAAAGCCCCGACCAGCGCGGCCGGGTGGGCATCGCTCGTGGCGCCGAACGTGCGCACCCCGAGCGCGGCGAGATCGACGCCGTGCTCACCGTCCTCGAGGGCGGTGTAGGAACCGGCGGACCGCTTGACCGTCTGCGCGGCGTTGTTGATCAGGATGTCCAGCGGGCCCTCGGCGGCCACCGCATCGGCGAAGGCCACCACCTGGGCAGGGTCGCGCAGATCGATACCGACCACGGACAGCCGATGCATCCAGTCGTGGCTGTCGTGCATGGACGAGAAGCGGCGGACAGCATCGGCGGGGAAGCGGGTGGTGATAGTGAGGTGGGCGCCGTCGCGCAACAGACGCAGGGCGATGTACATGCCGATCTTGGCGCGACCGCCGGTGAGCACCGCCCGGCGACCGGTGAGATCCGTTCGCGCATCGCGCTTCTGATGGTTCAGGGCTGCGCACGCGGGGCAGAGCTGGTGGTAGAACGCGTCGACGACGGTGTAGCGCTGCTTGCAGATGTAGCAGGGTCGAGCGCGCTGCAACGTGCCCGCGCTGTCGCTGGTGGTGGCCGATGTCAACGCCAGACCTGCGGTCTCGTCGTCGATCCGTTCGGGGGAGCCGGTTGCCGTGGCGGCCACGACGGCGCGGTCCGCCTCGGCCACCCTCGCGCGCGAGTCGAGCCGTCGACGCTTCTTGACGGCCTTGAAGAGGCCGGCGGTGGCTCGCCGCACCGCGACGGAATCGGGGTGGTTCTCGTCGAGAGCGGCGGCGCGGTCGAGAACGCGGATGCAGGCTGCCAACTCGTCGGGGTCGATGCCCGTCATCTCTTCCTCACCCTTCGCAGAAGGACCGTCACATGACAAAGCCCCGACTCCGGGAGGAATCGGGGCTGTCGTTTTCGGTGTCCGAGGGGGGACTTGAACCCCCACGTCCGTTAATAGGACACTAGCACCTCAAGCTAGCGCGTCTGCCATTCCGCCACTCGGACATCACGCGTCACATGGTGCTCGTGACCGCGCCGCACCCATGTTCTCGGTGCGGTCGCTAAATCTAGCCGATGCGCGGCTGTGGACCAAAACCGCACGTCGGAGGCGCGCCGGACGCGCTCGAATGGTAGGAACGAGCTGTGCCTACACACGGAGAACAGTTGCCCGACGCTGCACCGAACGGCGCCACCGTGGCGGTGGAGGAGGTCGTCGACCTCGTCGCCTCGCTCATCCGATTCGACACGTCGAACACCGGTGAGCTCGAGACCACGGTGGGGGAGCGCGAGTGCGCCGAATGGGTGGCCTCGCAGCTCGAGGCCGTCGGGTACGAGACCGAGTACGTCGAATCCGGGGCGCCCGGCCGCGGCAACGTCTTCGCACGGCTGTCGGGCGCGGACAGCTCCCGCGGCGCCCTGCTGGTGCACGGCCACCTCGACGTCGTTCCCGCCGAACCTGCCGACTGGAGCGTTCACCCGTTCTCGGGTGCCGTGGAGGACGGCTACCTGTGGGGCCGCGGCGCCGTCGACATGAAGGACATGGTCGGCATGGCCCTGGCGTTGGCTCGCCAGTTCAAGTCCACCGGCACCGTTCCGCCGCGCGACCTGGTCTTCGCGTTCCTCGCCGACGAGGAAGCGGGCGGCAAGTACGGGTCGCACTGGCTCGTCGAGAACCGCCCGGACCTGTTCGACGGAGTCACCGAAGCAGTGGGCGAGGTCGGCGGGTTCTCCCTGACCGTCGCGACACCGGAGGGCGACGAGCGACGGCTCTACCTCGTCGAGACGGCCGAGAAGGGCCTGGCCTGGATGCGTCTCACGGCGAAGGCCCGCGCCGGACACGGGTCGTTCCTGCACGAGGAGAACGCGGTCACCTACCTCGCGGAAGCCGTTGCGGCACTGGGTAATCATCAGTTCCCCCTCGTCATGACCGACTCGGTGACCGAGTTCCTCGCCGCGGTCAGCTCGGAGACCGGCCTCGAGTTCGATCCCGCGTCGCCGGACATCGACGGCACCCTGGCCAAGCTCGGCAGCATCGCGCGCATCGTCGGTGCCACGCTGCGCGACACCGCCAACCCGACCATGCTCTCGGCCGGATACAAGGCCAACGTCATCCCGCAGACCGCGTCGGCCACCATCGACTGCCGGGTCCTGCCGGGCCGTAAGGCCGAGTTCGAACGCGAGGTCGACGCTCTCATCGGACCCCACGTCGAACGGTCCTGGATCACGGACCTCGAGCCGTACGAGACCACGTTCGACGGTCATCTGGTCGACGCGATGAACGACGCGATCCTGGCGTTCGACGAGAACGGCCGCACCGTCCCGTACATGCTCTCGGGAGGAACCGATGCGAAGGCCTTCGCGAAACTGGGCATCCGGTGCTTCGGATTCGCGCCCCTCAAACTGCCCCCGGAACTCGACTTCGCGGCGCTGTTCCACGGCGTCGACGAACGGGTACCCGTCGAGTCGTTGATCTTCGGGACGAAGGTCTTCGAACACTTCCTGATGCATAGCTGACCAGCAGCCTGCTCCACCGATCCCGAAAAGGACCCCTCATGCCGCACGATCCGTACGCCGACCTCCCCACTCTGCCCTCGTTCGACCTGACGTCCGACAGTTTCACCGACGGTCAGCCGCTGCACGACGACCAGGCCAGCGGGATCATGGGCGCCGGCGGTCACGACAACTCCCCGCATCTGTCGTGGTCGGGCTTCCCGGAGGAGACCAAGAGCTTCGTCGTCACCGTCTACGACCCCGACGCGCCGACGGCCTCCGGCTTCTGGCACTGGGCCGTCGCGAACATCCCGGTGACCACGACCACCCTGGTCGCCGGTGCCGGGGACGACGATTCGACGGGACTGCCGAACCTGGCGATCACCTTGAAGAACGACGCCGGTCAGGCTCGCTACATCGGTGCAGCACCCCCGCAGGGCCACGGGCCGCACCGCTACTTCGTGGCCGTGCACGCGGTCGACGTAGAGAAGCTCGAGATCGACGAGACGGCGTCGCCGGCATACCTCGGCTTCAACCTCTTCTCGCACGCCATCGCGCGCGCCGTGATCGTCGGAACCTACGAGCAGTAGTTCCTCACGCGGGCCGCCGGTCGTTCGCGCCGCTGCCGACAGCGTCGGCAACGGATGCGAACCCGGCGGCCCGTGCTCGCCGGGCGAGACCCACGGCGATGCGGCGGGCCCAGAACGGCCCTCCGTAGACGAATCCGGTGTACCCCTGCACCAGGGTGGCCCCGGCGAGGATGCGCTCCCACGCGTCGTCTGCAGTCTCGATCCCG
The DNA here is from genome assembly GCF_000834565.1 of Rhodococcus sp. MEB064. NCBI lineage: Bacteria > Bacillati > Actinomycetota > Actinomycetes > Mycobacteriales > Nocardiaceae > Rhodococcus > Rhodococcus sp. MEB064. Next base: position 50,167 of record NZ_JXQS01000001.1, on the reverse strand, counting down.
CCGACGGAGATCAGCGTCATGTTGTCGCCGACTCGTGTGCGGAGTCGACGCAGCACCGCGAGCGACCGGTCCGCGACATACGGGCCGGACACCCCACCGGGGCCGAGGTCTGCCGCACCGGGTGTCGACAACCCCTCGCGGCCGATGGTCGTGTTGGTCGCGACGATGCCGGCCGATCCCAGTTCGAGCGCGAGATCGGCGACAGCGTCGACGTCCTCGTCGGACAGGTCCGGCGCGATCTTGACCAGAACCGGGACGGACACGGCACCGGCCACGGCGGCGAGAAGAGGACGCAGTGACTCGACCGCCTGGAGGTCGCGGAGGCCGGGCGTGTTCGGTGAACTGACGTTCACGACGACGAAGTCGGACAACGGTCCCAGCAACCGTGCACTGGTGGAGTAGTCGACAGCGGCGTCGGCCGCGGCCACGATCTTCGTCTTGCCGATGTTGGCCCCGATCGGGATGTCGCCCCGCCGGCGGCGGAGCCTGTCCGCGACGGCATGTGCGCCCGGGTTGTTGAACCCCATGCGGTTGAGCAGACCGCGATCGTCCGGCAGGCGGAACAGTCGCGGCTGCGGATTGCCCGGTTGGGCCTGCGCGGTGACGGTGCCGACCTCGGCGAACCCGAAGCCGAGCGGACCCCACGCGTCGACACCGTGACCGTTCTTGTCGAATCCGGCGGCCAGCCCGACGGGCGTCGGGAAGGTGACACCGAAGGCGGTCGTCACCAGGGCCGGATCGCGCACCGCGAGTACTCGTGCCACCAGAGCGCGCAGGGGAGCGAACCGCGTCACCCACACCATCGCCGCGAAGGCGAGATGGTGGATGCGCTCGGGAGGCAGCAGGAACATCGTGCGCAACAACAGCCGGTAAGGGCTCACAACCGGGTCACCTTTTCATCTCGAGGTCACATTCCCGGTTCCGGGATGTGCTGAGTCGTCTTGCGTCGCTTGAGAAGTACTCGTCGACTTCCATCGGTGTAGAGACGGACGCGGGAGAGTTCCCAGCCGCCGAATTCGGCCGAGATCGCCAATCGCATCGATGCCGTGACGCGCGTGACGTCCGGGGGAAGTTTGATGGGGACGTACTCCCAGTCGTCGGACTGGGTCTCCCAGCCCACGGGCAGCGCCCGGTTGTGTCGGTTCACCTGTCCCACTCTCATCAGGGTTACGTACGAGTCGGAATCACCTGGACTCCGGCACCAGTGTTCGAGCCTACGAAAAGATCGCCGCTCTGCGAATCGACGGCGAGCGAATCGGGCTGGCGCACCGTAGGGAACCGTGCCGACTCGACGGGCATTCCTGACGAGATGTCGAAGCCGATCACCTCGTTCAGTGCCGTCGCGGTGATCCAGACGGTGCCGTCGTCGCTGCACGCGACGGCGAACGGCGATCCCGGTACGGGGAAGCGCTGACGCATGATCAGGTCGTCCCCGGTGAAGATCAGCAGTTCGTCGTCGGTGGTGTCGGCGACGACGATCGCGCCGTTCGCGCAGCCCGTCATCCTGGTCGCACCGTCACCGGCTCGCAGTGCCTCGCCGAGTCGCTCCGCGTCGACGTCGACGGCCGTCACCGACGTCTGGCGGGTGTCCAGCGACACCAGTTCGTCCCCGGCGCGCACCAGGGCGTCCACCGATGCCTGACCGGGGACGGTCGAGTCCACCGATCCGTCGGCGGAGAGGATGACCACGGTGCCCGTGAGTGTTCCGACGGCGTAACCGTCGTCCCACACGATGGCCGACGCCGCCCCGCCGTCGACCGGAACGTCCGTGCTCTCGCCGGACTCGACGTTCACCCGGACGATCCCGTCCGGTGTGGTGACGAGGACCTCGCCGTCCCGACCGGGCGAGACCGATGTGCCCGCCGCGGACAGGCGCACGATGCGGGGCGAGCCGTCGCCGGCCGGATCGGCCAGTGTCAGCGTGGTGCCGTCGTCGGTGAGCACGGCGACGGTGCGCGTGGACGGCTCGACGGTCAGAGCATCGACCGTGCCCGCAGGGCCGAATCGGGGATCGGCGACCACGCCGGCGGGGGTCACCACCGCGTCCGGAGACACGGCGGCGGTCTCGGGCTCACGCGTGTTCAGTTGTTCCGGATCGTCGTTCGACGAACACCCGACTGTGACCGTCGTCACTACCGCAAGGGTGACGGCGAGGAAACGGGTACGGCTGACGCGACGGGGGCGCGCGAGGGGCATGGTTCTCCGATCGTCGGCGCGGGGTCGGCTGCGCCGGTTCCTATCCGATCACCCGACCGGGGTGGGGGAATCACGGGGGATGGCGGGGGATACCGCGATCACAGTTCAGTACCGTCCGAGAGGACCATGACGCAGGTGTCAGGAGCATCGATCGTGATGAACGACTCACAGGGGGACTTCACCGTGGACGACGTGTCCCCGGGTGCCCATGCCCACGGTTTCGGAACCACGGCGGACGGCCGGAACTTCGCGTTCCGCGTGCGCGGCAAGACGCTCCACCTGGAGGTGTACCGGGCCGACATGGTCGACGCCGTACCCAGTTCGACCGACCTCGAGGCGGTCGCCGAGACGGACGTCACCGACGTCGATCTCTGCGACGAACGGTCCATCGTCGCGGCCGTGCGCGATCTTGCGCCGACGGCCCGACCGGTCGATCCGACCCATTCCCCGGACACGACACTCATCCGGTCGCTGTGGGGACGACTCGGCGGGTCCTGATCAGGAGCTGACGTCGTCGAGCGCCGAGGTGATCGCCGTCGGTAGTTCGACGTCCTCGGCCGCGAGCACGCCCGTGAGCTGACCGATGTTGCGCGTTCCGACGACGGTCGAGGCAATGCCGGGACGGTCACGCGCCCAGGCCACCGCGACGGCCAGCGGGGACGTCCCGAGCCCGTCGGCGGCAGTGATGACGGCCTCGACGACCTTCGCGGCGTCGTCACCCAGGAAGGGCATCAACGAGCGCACCCGCTGATCGTCGGCACCTCGCGAATCGGCCGGAACGCCGTCCCGGTACTTGCCGGTGAGCACTCCGCCCGCCAGCGCCGCCACCGCGATCACACCGACACCGTGGTGTTCGGCAGCCGGAAGCAGGTCGTCCTCGATGCCGCGGGCCATCAGCGAGTACTCCGCCTGCGCGGCGACGATCGGCGTCTGTGATGCAGCGGTCGCCACCTGCCACGCGGTGAAGCCCCGCACACCCGCGTAGCGCACCCGACCCGAGGTCACCGCGTAGTCCACGGTGGCCGTGACCTCCTCGAGCGGCGTCTGCGGATCCCACGCGCCGACACTCCACAGGTCGAGGTGGTCCGTGCCGAGGTCACGCAGCGTGCGATCCAGTTCGCGCAGGAGAGCTCGGCGGGAGCAGTCGACGGTCCAGCGCCCGGTCTCGTCCGGACGGGACACCCCTGCGTCGACACTGAGGACGAGGTTCTCGCGGGGAACGACGTCGTCGAGGAGTTCGGAGAGAACGCGCATGGCGCGGCCGTCGCCGTAGGCCGCCGACGTGTCGACGAGACTTCCGCCCGCCTCGGCGAACGCCGTCAGCTGAGCGGCCGCGTCGTCACCGTCCACGCCGCGACCCCACTCGCCGGTCCCGAGCCCGAGCCGTGACACGCGCAACCCACTGGTCCCGACCGTTCTGTGCTTCATGAGGGCAACGCATCCGTTTCGCCGTTTTTCGGTCGTGTCATGTCCTGCCGACACGATGGTCGAGGCACGACCCTAGTACGGTCGTCCCTCGTGACTGCGACAGGAAACCATGTGCGATTTGGCATCGCCCGGCTCGACTCCTCGCTCCGGGCCGGTGCACGATGATCGCCGAGTCCATGTCCTGGGTCCAGGCACTGGTCCTGGGTGCCGTGCAGGGACTGACCGAATTCCTGCCCGTGTCGTCGTCCGCGCATCTGCGCATCGTGTCCGAGGTGTTCTTCGGTGACGACGCCGGCGCGTCGTTCACGGCCGTGACGCAGCTGGGCACCGAAGCCGCCGTGCTCCTCTACTTCGCGCGCGACATCGGTCGGATCATCGCGGCGTGGTTCCGCGGTATCGCGGACAAGACGCAGCGGGACACCCTCGACTACCGGATGGGGTGGTACGTGATCTTCGCGACCATCCCGATCGGCGTCCTCGGGTTCCTGTTCAAGGACGCCATCCGCACCGGCGCCCGCAATCTGTGGATCACGGCGACGCTGCTCATCGTGTTCGCCGTGGTCATCGCGATCGCGGAGAAGGTCGGTCGCCAGGCCCGACCGATCGAGAAGCTCACCACCCGTGACGGCCTGGTCATGGGCGCCGCGCAGTGCCTCGCCCTGATCCCCGGTGTCTCTCGCTCGGGCGCCACCACCAGCGCGGGACTGTTCATGGGACTCACCCGCGCCGCGGCCGTCCGCTTCTCCTTCCTGCTGGCCATTCCCGCCGTGACGGCCTCCGGCCTCTTCTCGCTTCCCGACGCGTTCGAACCGGCCGGAGAAGGACTGCAGGCATCGGGAGCCCAGTTGATCGTCGCCACTCTGGTGGCCTTCGCGTTGGGCTACGCCTCCATCGCGTGGCTGCTGCGGTTCGTCGAGAACCATTCGCTCTACTGGTTCGTCGGATACCGCATCGCGGTCGGCGCAGCGGTTCTCGGCCTCCTGGCGACGGGCGTCGTCGCAGCCAACTGACACTAGGCTGGACTCATGACCGTCATCCTCCTGCGCCACGGACGTTCCACGTCCAACACGGCCGGCACCCTCGCTGGCCGATCGGAGGGCGTCGAGCTGGACGATCTCGGTCGGCAGCAAGCCGACCGCGTCGTCACGCGGTTGGAGGGCCTGACCATCGGCGCGATCGTGCGATCGCCGCTGCTGCGGTGCGAGCAGACGGTGGCTCCGCTGGCCGCAGCCCTCGGCCTCGAGCCCGTGGTCGAGGACCGCCTGCTCGAGGTCGACTACGGCGACTGGACCGGCAAGCCCATCAAGGACCTGCTCGGTGAGCCGCTGTGGAAGGTCGTCCAGCAGCACCCGTCGGCCGCGGTGTTCCCGTCGGGCGAAGGGCTGGCCGACGTCCAGACCCGTGCCGTCCGCGCGATCCGTGACCACGACGCGCGACTCGCCGCCGAGAACGGAGCGGACGTCGTCTGGGTGGCGTGCTCGCACGGCGACGTCATCAAGTCGATCCTCGCCGATGCGCTCGGCTCGCACCTCGACCAGTTCCAACGCATCGTGGTCGATCCCGCGTCGATCAGTATCGTTCGGTACACCGAGACCAGGCCGTTCGTGCACCGGGTCGGCGACCTGGGCGGGGATCTGTCGCAATTCGTGCCGAAGCCGCCGTCCGACGACGACAAGACCGACGCGGACAAAACCGAGGCCTCGGAATCGGATGCCGTGCCCGGTGGTTCCACCGGTAGGTAGACAGCACGCGGATAATGGACTCAACAGCCGCTGTAGTTCGTGCGGCGCGATCTCAGGAGGTGCATGCATGCCACGCGCGATTCACGTCTTTCGCACCCCCGACCGGTTCGTCGCCGGAACAGTGGGTGAGCCCGGCGACCGTTCCTTCTTCCTCCAGGCCGTCCACGATGCCCGAGTGGTGTCCGTAGCCTTGGAGAAGCAGCAGGTCCAGGTCCTGGCCGATCGTGTCGGGTTGCTTCTCGACGAGGTGGCGCGGCGTTTCGGCACCGACGTTCCGCCCGAGGAAGCGGACCCGACGGACATCGACCCGCTCGTCATGCCCGTCGACGCGGAGTTCCGCGTCGGCACCATGGGGCTCGGCTGGGATGCCGACGCGGGTGCCGTCGTCGTCGAACTGCTGGCCGTCACGGAGACCGAGCTCGACGAATCGGTCGTTCTCGACGACACCGACGAGGGGCCTGACGCCGTTCGCGTCTTCCTCAGCCCGGAGCAGGCTCGCGAGTTCGCGGCCCGCAGCGAACGTGTGATCGCGGCAGGCCGACCGCCGTGTCCACTGTGCGGTGAACCGCTCGCACCCGGGGGCCACATGTGTGTCCGCACCAACGGGTACCGGCGGGGAATCACGCTCGGCACCGATACCACCGAGTTCGGGGACGAGTCCTGACGTCCGGCGACGGCGCCACCACGTGGACCGCCGACGACGCCGCTCTCCTCGCGGACGGGGAGATGACCATCGTCGGCCGAGTGGTGCAGGCGAGCAACGCGACGCTGGTGTGCGAGATTCCGCGAGCCGAGTCCGACGTGCCTCTCCGGTGTGTCTACAAACCGGTTCGCGGCGAGCAACCGTTGTGGGACTTCCCGGACGGCACCCTTGCCGGGCGGGAGGTGTCGTCGTACATGATCTCCGACGCCCTCGGCTGGGACGTGGTGCCGACGACGGTACTGCGCGACGGCCCCATCGGACCCGGCATGGTGCAACGCTGGATCGACACCGTCGAGCGGCTCCCCGAGAAGGGTGAGGGCATCGACCTCGTCGACCTGTGCCGCCCGGACCTGGTCCCGTCGAGCTACATCCCGGTGCTCCGTGCGTACGACGACAACGGCGACGAGGTCGCGCTGGTCCACGCGGACGATCCGCGGCTGAACCGGATGGCCGTGCTCGACGTCGTGATCAACAACGCCGACCGCAAGGGCGGCCACGTTCTCGAGTCCCCGGACGGGAGCGTCTACGGCGTCGATCACGGCATCGCGATGCACAGCCAGAACAAGTTGAGGACCGTCCTGTGGGGGTGGGCAGGTCGGCCCATCGACGCAGCCCTCGTCGCCGATCTGGTCGAGCTGTCCCGCGAGCTGCGCGGCGATCTCGGTGATCGTCTGGCGCCCCACATCACCGATGTCGAGATCGCGGCACTCGCCGCCCGCGTGGCCGGGATCCTCGCCGATCCCGTCATGCCGGCGCCCTCGTCCAGTCGCCCCATTCCGTGGCCTGCGTTCTGACCGGGCACGCGGGGAACCGGTGAGCGGCACCGGATAGTCTGGCGGCATGCAGTCGTGGCCCGAAGTGGACGTTCCCAGCGTGCCGGGCGAGGGCCCGCCGCTCCGCCTGTTCGATACGGCCGATCGTGCCGTCCGGCCGGTGTCGCCCGGCTCGACCGCCACCATGTACGTCTGCGGCATCACGCCGTACGACGCCACGCACCTCGGTCACGCGGCCACGTACCTGACGTTCGACCTGATCAACCGTGTGTGGCGCGATGCCGGACACGACGTGCACTACGTCCAGAACGTCACCGACGTCGACGATCCGCTCTTCGAGCGTGCGGCGCGTGACGGCGAGGACTGGGTGTCGCTCGGGCAGCGTGAGACGGATCTGTTCCGGTCCGACATGACTGCTCTGCGCGTCATCCCGCCCCGTGACTACATCGGCGCCGTCGAATCGGTGACCGAGGTGGTCGAGCTGGTGGAGAAGCTGGTGGCCTCCGGCGCCGCCTACGTCGTCGACGATGCCGAGTACCCCGACGTGTACTTCCGCGCCGACGCCACCGAGCAGTTCGGGTACGAGTCCGGCTACGACCGCGCCACCATGGACACGTTCTTCGCCGAACGCGGCGGAGATCCCGACCGCCCCGGTAAGCGCGACCCTCTGGACGCGCTGATCTGGAAGGCCGAGCGTCCCGGTGAGCCGTCGTGGCCGTCGCCGTTCGGCCCCGGTCGCCCCGGTTGGCACATCGAATGTGCCGCTATCGCCTTGAACCGCATCGGCTCCGGGTTCGACGTGCAGGGCGGCGGCAGCGACCTCATCTTCCCGCACCACGAGTTCTCGGCTGCGCACGCCGAATCCCTCACCGGTGCAGAACGATTCGCGCGCCACTACGTGCACACGGGCATGATCGGTCTCGACGGCGAAAAGATGTCGAAGTCGCTCGGCAACCTCGTCCTGGTGTCCAAGCTGACGGCTGCCGGTGTCGATCCCGGTGCCATCCGCCTGGGCCTCCTCGCCGGTCACTACCGGCAGGACCGCACGTGGACCGATCAGATCCTCTCCGACGCGCAGGATCGACTCGCCCTGTGGCGCAGGGCCGTCGCGCTCGAGTCGGGCCCGTCCGCGGACGACACCATCGCCCGCGTACGCCAGCACCTCGCCGACGATCTGGACTCCGCCAAGGCCCTCGACGCCCTCGACGCGTGGGCTCGAGACGCCCTGTCGCTCGGCGGATCCGACTCCGGAGCGCCGGGGTTGGTCGCGTTGGCAGTGGATGCGTTGCTGGGTGTGACGCTCTAGCTCGCTCGGTGGTGTTTCTGCTCCTCTCGGCGCGCGTTCGAGCGGGTGTCTGCCGAATCCGGCCGCGAGGGGAGCAGAAACACCGCATCCACAGATAGATCGTTGATCCCCGGGTCGACGATCGCCGCAGGTTGCGGTATTCGCCGCCGAACTCCGACGAGCCAGCGTTCAGGACATGCTGACGCCACGGGTCTCCTCGCTCTCGGATTTGATGGCTGCCGGTATGTCGGCCACGACGATTCGCCGACGCTTCCACCGCGTCCTACCCGGAGTCTTCTGCCAGGACGAGCCCACCTGGTTCGACCGCTGCATGGCCGTGACCCTGTGGCGCCCCGACGCGGTGCTGAGCCACCGGACTGCCGCCAGGTTGTACGGGTGGACCGACGAGCCGACGACCGTCGAGGCCCTTGTCGACGCCTCCGCGAGACTGCGGCCGCCGGGGTGGCTGACTCTCCGCGGACGCACGCAGGGTGCCTGCGACGAGGTGCTGGGGCTACCGGTCACCACCGGGAGCAGACCCTGATCGACTGCGCCGTGGTGCTGACCGCTGACGCCACCTACACCTCCGCGAAGTCCAGCCCACCCACCGCCGGCGCCGTCACGCGTCGGGTGAGCGGCGACCCGAGTGCCGCGGCCAGGTCGCTGCCGTCGTGCTCGGCGAGCAGCTCCCCGTTCTCCCAGACGAGAAGGGCTGCGCTGACGGTGTTCTCGGCGGTGGAGTGCGCCAGGTCGTAGTGCGCGCAGCCGGGAACGTCGCCGTAGGTGATCCACAGGTCGTAGCCGGTCATGAAGAGGTCGAGGTCGAATTGCACGCTGAGACCGAGGAGTTCGCTGCGACCGTTGTCGTCGACGCCGGCGAAGGCCTCGTCGAGAGCGAGCAGCCGGGGGGAGTGCGGATCGGCCGACGACAGCATCACGTGCGCTGCCGCGAAGAGCGGAAGGTGCAGCGAGACGGACTGTTCGCCGCCCGACAGTGCGCTGTGGCGTGCCACGGTCAGTCGGTCCTCCGTGCCGTCCGAGCCGATGAGGGTGAACGCGAAGACACGCCACTGCCGGTAATCCAGTGCGGTCGACAGGATCTCGGGGTACGAGCGCTCCGGGTGCTGTTCACGAGCGGTCCGGATCTGCGCGGCGAAGTGCATGCGCATCTCGGCGAGCTCGTCCGGTCCCAGAGCCGACGCGTCGCGCTCGAGCAACTTCGACACCGCGCGGGTGCTGTCGTCGAGAGTGTCGGCCAGGACCCAGTGCACTCCGATTGTGTTGCCCGAGGACATCCGCCGCTGCTTCATCTCCGACCCCATGCGCGCGATCAGTTCGCGGGCATCGACGGTGCGCTCGTGGATCTGCTGAGCGAGACCGGTGAGCAGGGCATCTTCGAGGATGCGGCGCTCGGCGTCGGTGAGCAGGGTTTCCTGGTCCCGTCGCGCCGCATCGATGCGGTCGGCGAAGTCGGCGATGGTCGCATGTCCCTGCTCGTCCTGTACTCGCACGACCGTCACGCCGTCCGCTGCGTCCCAGCTGAGGCGGAAGTCCTGACCGGATGCCGCGAGCTGGGCGTCGAACTCCTGGAGCGCGGCCGTCAGTGCGCTCCGTGTGGACCGCCGCGACGCGTCGCCGGCCTTCACCCGCTCGGTTGCGGTGCTCAGCTCGAGGTGCAGACGGCGGACTTCGACCGGCAGCACGTCCGGAGCATCGTCGGGGCCTGCAGCCGAGTCGATGCGGTACAGGAGTTGCTCGACGGTGGACCATGCCGCATCACTCGCCGGCCATGTGCAGTCGCGGGCCGCGCCGAGGACGGTCAGCAGATCACGGTGTGCGTACGGTGCCAGCCGGCCCGCATCGGACAGGGCTTCGGTGAGCGCCGTCGTCAACCCGGCGACGGCGGTCTCGTGGGCACCCTCTGCCTTGCCGATCGCTTCCCCTGATTCACGGTCGGCCTTGGTCGCCGCCCGCTGCTCCGTCTTGCAGGCCTCGATGCGTCGGCGTACCGCGTCGAGTTCGGCGTCGATCTTGTCGGCTCCCGCACCCAGCGCGTCCCGCAAGGTCTCCAGCTTGGTGAACTGCTGCTCGTACTCCGTCTCGGCGATCGCCGCTTCCTCGGCGTATTCCTCCGCGAGGATCTGCGCCTCGTCGAGGCGACCGGACGCCTCACGGTCGCGCTCGGCGGACCGATCGGAGTCGCCCCGGTAGCGCAGTATCGACGACCCGGTGTTCTCGAAGTGCCGGATCGCAGCGGCAAGTGCATCGAGGTCGCGAGGGGTGTACGGCGCACGACGGGCCACGGCATCGCTACGAAGGCGGCGCTCGGCAGCGGTCAGGTCAGCCACGGCACGATCGAGTTCCCGGTCGGCTGCGGTCGCGGCGTCCGCGGTCGAGCGCAGTGCGCCCGCAGCGGACGAGACGGTGCGCAACGCCGAGGTGACGGCCGATGCACGGGGCATCGCGCCGACCGCGGCGCGGATACCGTCGATATGCGCGCGGGCGTCCTCGGCGATGCGTTCGGCGTCGTCACGGCGCGATTCGGCCGCCTCGAGAGCCGCATCGATCTCGGCGATGCGCGCAGCGCGACGTGAGGCGCGAGCCGTTGCACCGATGTATTCGGCGGTCGGCTTGTGGTGGCGACCGAGGACGACGCCGTGTCGGAAGGTTCCGTCGCGTCCGACGCGGACCCCGTCGCCGTCCGCAGTCAAAGACACGGACGTGAGGATGCGCTGCACCAGATCATGCGGAACAGAGATGTCGGTTTCGACGAGCAGGACGTCCGCCAGCGACGGTCCGTCGACGGCATCGGCCGGAACGAGGAACTGTTCCGACTCCCTGCCCGCCGGAACGGTTTCGGCGACCCACGCATCGAGCATCCCGGAGGCTTCGAGCGCCGCCTCGACGCCCGCTGCCTCGTCGGCCGGGACGTCGTCGGCGAACCGCACGAGCGTCCAGAACGGGGCGCCCGAGAGCCCGGACCTGTCACCGGTCCGAGTCGCCGGCGGCGCCGGAGCATCGTCGTGTTCGGCTGCGATCGACGCTCGTTCGGCCGTCAGGTCCGCGATGGTGCCCGCGGCGTCGTCACGCGTCTGCAGGGCTGCTGATCGTCGATCACGCACGGTGTCGAGAAGATCGCGCACACCGTCGCTCAGCACCTCGGCCGGTGACGGAGCGTCGTCCTGCCCGACGGTCGCGACCGCGTCGGTCACCGATTCGATCAGTCCGGGGACGCCGAGTCGTGCCGAATGCTGTGACCACCACGCCCGCAACGATTCCGCGTACGTCGATCGGGCGATCTCGACGGCTGCCTCCGCCTCGTGAACCGCCGCCGACGACGCATCGTGCGACTCGTGGGCACGCGACGCTGCGCGTTCGGTTCGCGTGCGTTCGGTAGTGGCGCGGTCGACGACCGCCAGCGCTGCACGCACGGCGCGGACGTCGCCGTCCCGTTCCTCCGCATGACCGCGCACGGCCGCGGTGATCTGATCCGTTCGAGCGTCGTGGGGGAGCGGCGTCCAGGCGATGCCGGCGTCTTCGGCGGCTGCCAGAAGTTCGTCCTCGGCGCGGGAGATGGCGGCGGTGGCCTCACGCAACGACGCTGCCGCAGCCTCGGATTCACGACGCCGGACATCGACCGATTCGAGTGCCTTGCTCGCCTTGTCCCGTTGCTGCCCGGTGGACACCTCGAGCTTGCGCACCGCGTCGGCCAGATCGTCGAGTTGTTGCTTGCCCTCGTACGCCGTCGACCGTTGCAGGGTCTGCTGATCGGCGACTGCGAGATCGAGTGCGCGCTCGGCTGCCTCGAACCTCGTCTCCGCCTCCACCCGCTCGATTCGACGCCGCTCCCGTAACTCCTTCGCGGCGAACAGCGCGACGGTGGCGTGGTCGACAGCCTCGAGCCGACGCGTGACCTGGTCGACGTCGGTCTTCGCCTGGACGCCGAGGTAGGTGGAGTAGACGCCGACGAAACGCTTCGAGGCGAGATCCGCCTGCACCAGGCCCTCGAGGGCGCGGCCGACCTCCTCCATGTCGCTGAACGACCGTGCCGCCTCCAGGACGAGGTGTTCGTCGAGAGGGCGCAGGCCGTCCGACAGCGCGCGCGACAATCCCTTCGGGTCCAGATTCTTGGCCAGCTGCGGGCGGCGCAAGGTCAGGATGAGGGTGATCAACTGGTCGTAGCGTTCCGCGCCCAGTCCGAACATGCGGGCGTCGATCGCGGCCCGGTAGTCCACCGGGCGGTCGACGATGGCGTCGGTGCCGATGAGTTCTGCGAGCTGCTTCTTGGTCAGCGGGCGGTCGTCGGCGCCGAACAGGGAGAAGTCGACCCCGACGCGCCCCTCCGCGACGAAATACCAGCGCGTGACCTTGTCCGCGGACTTGGTGGCGCGCATGCCGATACCGACAGTGACCGCTTCAGGGTCGTCACGGTCACCTCGGGCGAACTCCATCCACACGTACGAGTGCGCCGAATCCTGGCCCCGGTACAGGAGGTTGGACTTCATCGTCCGCTCCTCGCCGGCGAACGGGTTGAGTCGACGGGGTTCGATACGGCCGTCGAGGACGAAGGGGAAGAGCACCTCGAGCGCCTTGGTCTTGCCCGATCCGTTGGGTCCGCGGAGCACGAGGCGGCCGTCGGCGAACGAGAATTCCTGATCGCGGTAGTCCCACAGGTTGACGATTCCGGCGCGCGTGGGCTTGAACCTGGTACTCGACGTCACGGGGTGAACTCCTGGAACTCGGACTGCCCGATGCCGGACGGTGGGAAAAGTTGGATCGTGGCGTGCTCGCGGACCGTGACGACGACGCCCCGATAGCGAGCCAGGGCAGGGAGGGCGACGATTCCACCGCGGACCGGCGCGACGAGCGACAGGTCGGTGAGGAGTCGGACTGCCGCTCGGCGAACTCCGAGACGGTCGGACTGCCACTGGGCGGCGAAGGTACGGCCGTACGCGTCGACGAGCGCTCCGACCGTGTCGTCTATCCACTCGTCGGCGAGGAACGGATGCCGGCCGGGCTCGATGTCGTCCGCGTCGTCCTCGGACTCGTCGTCGGCGAGATCGTCTGCGAGAGAATCGAAGACGCTACCGTCGGGGATGGCGGAGTCGAGGGCGTCGATCAGTTCCGCGGTGCGGTCGGCAGGCGCCTCGACGGTGCGTCCGTCCTCGACGTCGGGGTCGAGCACGCGGTCGGCGATCTCGCCGGCCAGGAGCAGAGCGACCTGTGCGACGGTGCCCGTGGACGGGAATCTGGTGTCCGACAGTCGGCCCGACGTGTCGATCAGGGCCACTCCTTCGGCGCGACGTTCCACCGCGAGCCCGGTCAGCAGGCGCACGTCGTCGATCGATGCGGGGTCGAGTGTTGCGTCGGTCAGGTAGACCACGGGCCGTTCGACCAACGCCCGCCTGGCCCGTCGAGAGTCGTCCGTCGGGTCGGCCAGAAGCCCTGCGGCGCTGCGCAGATGCTGGACGGCGCGCGGTGGTCGGAACAACGCGACGACGACGGATCGATCGATGTCGTACAGGGCTTCGCCGGCGTCGGGATTGCTCGCCCAGCCACCGGCGTCTCCGTCGGCCAGGGTGATGGCGCCGCGGGCGGACAGCCAACCGACGGCATCGACGAAGGCGTCGCGATCGGCGGCACGCTCGGTGTCCAGGTCCACGCCGACGACGCGGCCGGCTTCGGCGGCAACGTGATCTGCCAACTCCGACAACGTGATCTGGTCACCGGCGCGGCCCAGGGCAGCGAGGGACAACGCGAGGAACGAGTACCGGCGGCGGTCGAAGACCCGGTCGGACGCGGTGCGAGCAGGTTGGGTCGGGTCCAGGCGGTCCAGCACCGGGTAGAGCCGAGCCGTGGTCTCGGTGACCTCGAGTCGGTACCCGAACATCTCCAGCATGTCCTCCCGCAACTCCGTCGCCCAGCGGCGGACCAGCGGTAGCGCGATGCGGTCGGGATACGTGCGGGTGATCAGGTGGTGGGACAACACTGTTCGCGCAGCACGCTGGTACGAGTCGAGCGCGAGGCTCGGGATCGTCCGCGCCCTCATCGCCGCGTACCGATGGTCAGGGACAGTCTATCGAGGTGCAGCAGTCCACGTTCCGTGCGGACGACGGTGGACCGCTCGTGCGGAGCGAGAGTCAGGGTCACGCCGCCCTCGGAGCCGGTGGAGGAGCCGACGCGACCGGACACGGGAACACGGGCAGTCAGTGCAGCATTGAGCAGGCCGAGCAGCACGTCCGTTTCCTCACCGGTCAGGTCGCGGTCGTACACACCGTGATCGGCCAGGGACCGGGCAGCGTCGGCTCGCCGCCTCTGCACACTCAACTGCTGTTCGCGGAGGCGTCGTACACCGGAATCGTTGCGCTGCACTCGCGCCGGTGCACCGGCCGCGGGCGGTCGACCGGTCTCCGCCAGCGTGCGCGAGATCTCCACCGGCGGTGCGTCCCACCACGACCGGGACACGGGAACGATGTCGTCGTCGGGGTGGACCATCGAGAGGTGGCGTGGTCTCCCCAACCCGAACACGGCACCGAACAGGGCGTGGGCGGCGTCCTCGGTGGGTGCGGACGCGAACCACCCGGCCAGATGTCGCAGCTGGGACTCGCGACTGACCCCGCCCTTGCGGGTCTCGGTGACGCGGCGCAGCAACGACAGGACGGCGGCGATGGCACTCATCGTGCCCTCGCGGAGTCGATCCGACTCGGTCGGATCACCGTCTGTCGAGCTGAACCAGTGAACGAGTCCCGTCCACCGCCCCGCCCAGTCGGCGCGCCGCTCGTCGGGGGTCAGGAACACTCTCTCGTCGCTCGCAGCGGCGCGATCTAGCAGGGCCTCGAGCCCGGTGGCGTCCACCTTCTCGATCGCCGCCGTGAGCTTGGGTCCGAAACGAGCCAGGTCGAGGCTGAACTCGCGCATATGCGAGAGCAGAGCGTCCTTGTGCGCGAGGAACGATTCCGGGGTGACATCCGTCGTCCGCACCAGGTCACCGAGTGAGAGGTAGAAGTGCGCGGCGCGAGTGGCCATGTCGCCCAGCGCCGTGTCCAACCGGTTCAGCTTGCGGTAGACCAGATCGGCATCGCCGGCGCTGTTCGCCGCAGCCAGCTCGGCGAGGTCTCCGAGCAACTCCGGCAGGACCAGCCGCGACAACGAGGCGTCCTCGGGACGAGCCGCGAGCACGTCCTCGACTGCGCGGTATGCCTGATATCCGACCTGTCCGAACTGGTAGACGTAATGCCGGTTGCGGTACTCGGCGAGGGTCGCCGCGCGCGTGCCGTCGTAGCTCCGTTCGAGCACTCCCCAGGTGTGCAGCTGTTCGAGCAGCGGGCTGATCTCCACACCGGTGAGAACGTCGGCGCCCTCGGTGCGGGCCAGGATGTCGGACACCTCACCGGCGTGCAGGAGCACGACGTATCCGGCGCGGGCATGGTCGAACGCTCGAAGAACCCGCAGGTAGTCGGCACGTTTCTCGGCTGTGGCGAACGAGAAGAGCCGGAGCCTGTCGTCCACCACGTAGGAGTCGGCGGATTCGGTCACTGCAACAGGGTAGGCGGTCAGGACAGTCGGACAGCCACCTGCCCGTCGACGACGTCGGCACTGTAGGTCGCGACCGTTCCGATGCCCTCGGTGGTGCACCGGCCGGTGTCCAGGGAGAACTGGTACTGGTGCAGGGGACACACGACGACTGCTCCGTCGATCTGCCCGTCCGCCAGCGGCCCGCCGCGATGTGGGCACACCGCGTCCATCGCGCGCACCGTCCCGTCGGTCAGGAGGAAGACAGCGATCTGTCGCCCGTCGACGACGTACGTACGGCCTTCGCCGGGGGTGAGATCGTCGACGGTCCCCACGACGGTCGCCTGTGCTGTCGTCATCGGATTGCGGGAAGGCCGGAGGCCGGTCGGGGTCGAACCGGCACCTGAGGCAGCGGGAGCAGGGGGAGGGAGGGTGCGAACTGGGCGGGTGACCGCGGCGCCGCACGTTCCTTCCACGGATCGGTGTAGCCGTCGATGGAGATCTGGATGCGCTCGTCGAGTCCTGCACAGAGGCCCTCGGCATCGTCGACGAGCAGTCGCTGCAGCGTTTCGAGGCCGACCCGCGGCACGAAGGCGTAGGTCCGCTCGAGCCACTTGGCCTCCTCGCGGTAGTACTGGATGAACCGGCCCGCGAGGGTGAGGACCTCCTCGGGGGAGTCGACGGTCGCGAGGACGTCGCCCTTGCGGATGTGTGCGCCGGCCGCCCCGCCGATGTAGATCTCCCACCGGCCATCGCCGACGGCCACTGCACCGAAGTCCTTGCAGAGCGCCTCGGAGCAGTTGCGGGGGCATCCGGCTACGGCCAACTTGAGCTTCGCGGGAGTTTCGAGGCCCTGGAATCGCTCCTCGATCGCGATGCCGAGTGCTGTCGAATCGCCCAGCCCGAATCGGCAGAAATCGCTACCGACACACGTCTTCACGGTGCGCATGCTCTTGCCGTAGGCGTACCCGGACGGCATGTCGAGATCGCCCCACACCTTCGGCAGATCTTCTTTCTTGATGCCGAGCAGGTCGATGCGCTGACCACCGGTGACCTTGACCAGGGGGACCCCGTACTTGTCCGCGACGTCCGCGATCTTCCGCAGCTGGTCCGGGGTGGTCACGCCGCCCTTCATCTGTGGGACGACGGAGAAGGTGCCGTCGCGCTGGATGTTGGCGTGTACGCGGTCGTTGATGAACAGCGCGCCACGCTCGTCGACCCAGTCGGGTCCCCAGACCACGCGCAGCAACGAGGCCAGCGGCATCTTCGCTGTCGCATCCTCGGCATCGGCCAGCGCATCGAACACTGCGGAGAC
The DNA here is from genome assembly GCF_000834565.1 of Rhodococcus sp. MEB064. NCBI lineage: Bacteria > Bacillati > Actinomycetota > Actinomycetes > Mycobacteriales > Nocardiaceae > Rhodococcus > Rhodococcus sp. MEB064. Next base: position 33,213 of record NZ_JXQS01000001.1, on the reverse strand, counting down.
GGATCGGAGGTTCTGCGAGCGGACGGCCTCGATGAGCTCGGGCTTGGACATCGGGATGCAGGGGACGTACCAGTCGGCCGCGGGATCGACCGTCAGCGCTCCGCCGGCAGCGCAGGCGACGATGTCCGCGACCAGGCCCTTGCACGACCCGCAGCCTTTGCCCGCACGGGTCTTTCCCACGACCTCGGAGACGGTGGTGGCCCCGCCGTGCACGCAGGCGACGATGTCGCCCTTGGTGACCCCGTTGCAGTTGCACACCTGCACGTCGTCGGACAGCTCGGCCGCGCCGGTCTCGGCGCTGGGTGTGCCCATGTCGAAGAGCATGCTGATGCGCTCGTCGGGCAGCGGCACCTTCTCGTCGAACGCCTGGGTCAGGAAGCTCACCTTGCTGATGTCGCCCAGCAGCATCGCGCCGATCAGCTTGTTGTCGCGCACGACCACCGACTTGTAGGTGCCGCTCCGAGGTTCGTAGAACTGCACGAACTCGTCGGTGTCCCGCTCGGGGCCCTTGACGCCCATCGCGGCGACGTCGACGCCCGCGACCTTGAGCTTCGTCGTCAGCCGCGAACCATGATATGCCGCAGCCGGATTCGCGCCGGTCAGCACGTCGGCCAGGACCGACGCCTGCTCCCACAGGGGAGCCACGAGGCCGTACACCTCACCGCGGTGCTGGCAGCATTCTCCGACCGCGTGGATCGCGCCCTCGTCCTCGCACCGCATCTGGTCGTCGACGACGATGCCGCGCTCGATCACCAGTCCGGCACGCCGTGCGAGGTCGACGTTGGGGCGGATGCCGGCCGTCACGACGATCATGTCCGCGGGCAGGGTGGAACCGTCGTTGAACGCGACCCCGGTGACGGCGCCGCTGTCGCCCCGCAGCACCGCCGTGGTGCGCTTCGACGTGTAGACGCCGACGCCGAGGTCCTCGATCTTGTTGCGCAGCACGCGTCCACCGCGTTCGTCGAGCTGCTGGTTCATCAGGTGTCCGGGGGAGTGCACGACGTCCACATCGATGCCCTGCGTGCGCAGACCGTAGGCGGCTTCGAGCCCCAGCAGTCCGCCACCGATGACGACGGCCCGGATCCCGTCGCGGGAGGACGCCATCTGCAGCATCCCGTTGGTGTCCTCGATCGTCCGGAAACCGAAGACGCCACGCGCCAGTCGGCCGTCGGCCTCACGCAGTCCGTCCATGTTGGGGAAGAACGTCGTGCTCCCGGTCGCGATGATCACGGTGTCGTACGGGACGACTCGCCCGCTCTCGCATGTCACGTTCTTGGCGAATCGGTCCAGCGCGACCGCCCGGTCACCGACGTGGAGGGTGACGCCGTTCTCCCGGTACCAGGCCATGGGGTTGAGCATCAGATCGTCGTCGTCGATGGACGACTCACCCGAGAGCACGTGCGAGAGCATGATCCGGTTGTAGTTGCCGTACGGCTCGTCGCCGATCATCGTGACGTCGAACTTCTCGGGGTCGCGGCCGAGGATCTCCTCGACGGTGCGAGCCCCGGCCATTCCGTTGCCGACGACGAGCAGTCGGTGCCGTTCTGCTGCAGGCGACATCAGAAGATCATCATTCCGAAGTCGACGACGACCTCGCCGCTGCAGCCGTCGGGTGCGGCGACGGTGAGTTCGAGAACCGAGTCCGGATCGACGTCCTCGACGACGCGCAGCGGAACGTTGACGCTCGCCTTCGCGCCCATCGGGAACACGCGCATCGACTCTCCGTCGCGCGTGAGCGTGACGACGACCAGTTCGTCGGAGGAGTTACCGCCACGGAAGTACAGCGGCTGGGCGGTCAGGCCCGACGGAACGGTGTACGCCGTCGCGGCGTCGAGAAGCTCGGACTTGCCCAGGCCGTGCCCGACGAAGGGAAAGACGCCTTGGATGAACTTCGGAGTGCTGGCCATGGGACGACTGTCCGTGCACGCGGTGACGGCACTGCTGCGCTCGTGTTACGGCGGCGTCATCATTCACTCTCGAGCGCGACCGGCGCGCTGTCAGGTCTTCGGCCCGGTCATCACCAGCGGCGCGACGACTGCCAACAGGACGGCGGGGATGACGAACGCCAGCGTCGGGTGCACCCCGTACAGCGGGGTCAGCGCGAGCGGAGCGAAGGCCGCCCCCGAGAACCGGAACGACTGGACGACCGAGACGGCGCCGCCGCGGTTCGCCCCCGACGAGCCGAGGACAGCGGCGTTGACGCCGACCAGGATGAACTGGCTCGCGACACCCGCTGCCGCCCAGACGAGGCCGACGACCACCAGGCTGGGCATGGTGCCGGCGAGGGCGACGAGGACCGCGCCGACCGGAGCGGCACCCACGATCGCCCGACGTGGCCCGATGCGGTCGATCAGTCCACCGACGCGCCGTGCCACCAGGATTCCGGCGACGCCGAACACGGTCAGCAGCAGTCCGCGCTGGGTGGAGGACAGGCCGAACGTGTCCTCGGCGCGGAAGGCGACGAGGAAGTTGAGGCCTCCCAGGGCGCCCCAGCCGAGGAGCGCGACCACCGCCACGCGCAGGACCGGGACGGTGAGGGCGTCGCGGAGGCGTTCGGGACGACCGCCGGGGGTGGACGGCGATGTCGCCGGGGGAAGTCCGACGAATCCGAGGATCGCAGCGACGACGGCCAGCACGACGAACGCGTACCGCCAGTCGAACTCCGCGGCGAGGCCACCGACCAGCGGAGCGCTGGTCTGACCTGCTGCCTGCAGGGCGCCGAACGTGCCGAGAACCCGTCCCAGGCGCTCGCGCGGAGTCACGGCCGCCAGTGACGCGAGGAGCAACGGCGTCGTGAAGGAATTGCCGATGCCTTGCAGAGCGCGCGCACCCAGCAGCAGGTCGAGCGTGGGCGCGACCGCGCACAGGAGCGAGGAGACGACGTAGAGAAGGTAGGCGAGGCGCACGGTGCGCACGCGGCCCCACCGCGCGCCGAGGGTGCCCGACACGAGCATGGCCAGCGCGAACGGGAACAGGTACGCACTGAGGGTGGATGCCGCCGACCCGGTGGACACACCCAGGTCTGCCCCCATCTCGGGCAGCATCGACGACACCACTCCGCCGCCGAACGGGCCGAGGAAGCCGCCGGCGTACAGAGCGCCGATGCGGAGCCGTGCTAGTCGCGAGCTCACCGGTGACGAGCGCGCGTCACAACCCGAAGCTTCCGGGACCCCGTCGGCGCAGGTAGCGCTCGAACTCGGCGGCCAGCGCGTCACCGTCCACCTTGGAGACGGCCTCGGACATGTCGACCTCGGCGTCGCCGCGCTCTTCGAGAGTGCGGACGTACTCGGCGATCTCGTCGTCGTCCTTGGTCATCTCGGTGACCGACTCCTCCCAGTCCTCGGCCAAGGAAGGAAGTTCGCCGAGAGGCACCTCGATGTCGAGGACGTCCTCGACGCGCTGCAGCAGGGCGACGGTGGCCTTCGGGTTGGGCGGCTGCGAGACGTAGTGCGGAACCGCTGCCCACAGAGACACGGCCGGGATGCCTGCCTTGACGCATTCGTCCTGAAGCACTCCGGTGATGCCGGTCGGCCCCTCGTACCGGGTCTGCTCGAGGTTGAACTGCTCCGCCGACTCGGTGCTGTACGCGGTGCCGGTCACCGGAACGGGCCTGGTGTGCGGTGTGTCGGCGAGCAGCGCGCCGAGAATGACGACCGTTTCGACGCCGAGCTGGTCGATGAACTCGAGCAGGTCGTCGCAGAAGCTCCGCCAGCGCATGTTGGGCTCGATACCGCGCAGGAGAACCACGTCGCGGTCGCTGCCGGGAGGGGAGCACACCGACAACCGCGTCGACGGCCACTCGATCTCGCGGGTGACACCGTCGACCTGGCGCACGGTGGGCCGGTTCACCTGGTAGTCGTAGTAGTCCTCGGAGTCCAGCTCCGCCAGAGGTGTCGCGTCCCAGATGAGCTCGAGATGCTCGACGGCACCGCTCGCGGCGTCACCCGCGTCGTTCCACCCTTCGAAGGCGGCGACGAGAATCGGGGCGCGCAGGGTAGGGAGGATCTCGCCCAGCTCGGAATCGACCGTTTCCTCGATCTCACTGGGGTCTCGAACCACGGGGGAATCGCCCTGGGGCGTTTCTGGCGCACTCACCCACCCAGCCTACGACCAGAGGTGTCGGGACCGACCACTACTGTTGAGCACATGCCAGTCGAATTCCGTTCACGCCTGCTCGATGCGCTCTCTCAGCGCGTTGTCATCGGAGACGGTGCCATGGGAACAATGCTGCAGGCAGCGGACCTGACCTTGGACGACTTCAACGGTCTCGAGGGCTGCAACGAAATTCTCAACGACACCCGCCCCGATGTGCTCCGTCACATACATCGCGCATATTTCGAGGCGGGCGCCGACGCGGTCGAGACCAACACGTTCGGCTGCAACCTGCCCAACCTGGCGGACTACGACATCTCGGACCGCATCCGTGAACTGTCGTACAAAGGCACTGTTCTGGCCCGTGAGGTCGCCGACGAGATGGGACCCGGTCGCGACGGCATGGGCCGTTTCGTTCTCGGATCCATGGGCCCCGGAACCAAGCTCCCGACGCTCGGGCACGCACCGTTCCGCGCACTGCGCGACGCGTATGCCGAGGCAGCGCTCGGGATGATCGACGGCGGCGCCGACGCGGTGTTGATCGAGACGTGCCAGGACCTGCTGCAGGTCAAGGCAGCCATCCTCGGCAGCCAGGCCGCGATGGAGCAGCTCGGCATCCGGATCCCGATCATCACCCACGTCACGGTCGAGACCACGGGCACCATGCTCCTGGGAAGCGAGATCGGCGCAGCTCTGACGGCGATCGAGCCGCTCGGGGTGGACCTGATCGGCCTGAACTGCGCCACGGGTCCTGCCGAGATGAGCGAGCACCTCCGCCATCTGAGCAAGCACTCCACACTGCCGATCTCGGTCATGCCCAATGCAGGACTGCCGCAGCTCGGAGCTCACGGCGCGGAGTACCCGCTGGGTCCGGAAGAGCTGGCTGAGGCACTGAGCGGCTTCGTTACCGAATTCGGGCTCGCGCTCGTCGGCGGCTGCTGCGGCACCACGCCGGAGCACATCCGCCAGGTCGCCGACGCCGTGCACGATGCGCGCAAGGGTGTGCGCAACCCGAAGCCCGAGCGAGGCGTGTCGTCCCTCTACGCGGCCGTGCCGTTCGAGCAGGACGCCAGCATCATGATGATCGGTGAGCGCACCAACTCCAACGGCTCCAAGGCGTTCCGCGACGCCATGCTGTCCGAGGACTATCAGAAGTGCCTCGACATCGCGAAGGACCAGACACGCGACGGCGCCCACATGCTCGACCTCAACGTCGACTACGTCGGCCGCGACGGCGCCGCGGACATGTCCGCCCTGGCATCACGGTTGGCCACGTCCTCGACACTGCCGATCATGCTCGACTCCACCGAGCCGGCCGTGCTCGAAGCAGGCCTCGAACATCTCGGCGGCCGTAGCGCGGTCAACTCCGTCAACTACGAGGACGGCGACGGCCCGGAGTCGCGGTTCCAGCGCATCATGACACTGGTCAAGCGGCACGGTGCCGCTGTCGTGGCCTTGACCATCGACGAGGAGGGCCAGGCCCGCACCGCCGACTGGAAGGTGCGCATCGCCGAGCGCCTCATCGCCGACATCCGGGACAACTGGGGACTCCCGGAGTCGGACATCATCCTGGACACGCTCACCTTCCCCATCTCCACCGGTCAGGAGGAGGTCCGCCGCGACGGCATCGAGACCATCGAAGCCATCCGCCGGCTGCACGAGAGTCATCCCGAGGTCCACTTCACCCTGGGCATCTCGAACATCTCGTTCGGGCTCAACCCTGCGGCACGGCAGGTGCTCAACTCGGTGTTCCTGCACGAGTGCACGCAGGCCGGTCTGGACACGGCCATCGTCCACGCCTCGAAGATTCTGCCGATGGCACGCATCCCCGAGGAGCAGCGCCAGGTCGCCCTCGACCTCGTCTACGACCGCCGCCGCGAGGGATACGACCCGCTGCAGGCGCTGATGGCACTGTTCGAGGGTGTCTCGGCGGCATCGGCTCGCGAGACACGTGCGCAGGAACTGGCCGGACTGCCGCTGTTCGACCGGCTCGAGCGTCGCATCGTGGACGGCGAGCGCGCCGGCCTCGGCGACGATCTCGACGAGGCGATGACGGAGAAGCCGCCGCTCGCGATCATCAACGAGACCCTGCTGTCCGGTATGAAGACCGTCGGTGAGCTGTTCGGATCCGGACAGATGCAGTTGCCGTTCGTCCTGCAGTCCGCCGAGGTCATGAAAGCTGCTGTGGCACACCTCGAGCCGCACATGGAAGCGTCGGACGAGGACGGCAAGGGGCGCATCGTCCTGGCCACCGTCAAGGGCGACGTCCACGACATCGGCAAGAACCTCGTCGACATCATTCTGAGCAACAACGGTTACGAGGTGGTCAACCTCGGCATCAAGCAGCCCATCTCGGCGATCCTCGACGCCGCCGTCGACAAGCGAGCGGACGTCATCGGGATGTCCGGTCTGCTGGTGAAGTCGACGGTGGTCATGAAGGAGAACCTGCTCGAGATGAACGCCAAGGGCGTCTCGGAGCAGTTCCCGGTGATGCTGGGAGGCGCAGCACTCACGCGCTCGTACGTCGAGAACGACCTGGCCGAGGTCTACGACGGCGACGTGTCGTATGCACGTGACGCCTTCGAGGGTCTGCGCCTGATGGACACCATCATGAACACCAAGCGTGGTGTGGCACCGGCGGAGAACAGCGAGGAAGCGCTCGCCGCGAAGCAGAAGACCGCCGAGCGTAAGGAACGGCACGAGCGTTCGCGTCGCATCGCGGAGAAGCGCAAGGCCGCCGAAGCACCCGTGGTCATCCCCGAGCGGTCCGACGTCTCCGTCGAGAAGGAACTGCCGTCGCCGCCGTTCTGGGGCAGCCGCATCGTCAAGGGGATCTCGCTGTCCGAGTACTCGGGTCTGCTCGACGAGCGTGCACTCTTCCTCGGCCAGTGGGGACTGCGCGGAGCCCGCGCGGGGGAGGGCGCCACGTACGAGGATCTGGTGGAGACCGAAGGCCGGCCGCGGCTGCGGTACTGGCTGGACCGTCTGAGCACGGACGGCATCCTGGCGCACGCCGCGTTGGTCTACGGGTACTTCCCGGCGGTGTCCGAAGGTGACGACGTCGTCGTGCTGGAATCTCCCGAACCCGATGCGGCGGAACGTTTCCGCTTCACCTTCCCGCGTCAGGACCGCGGCAGGTTCCTGTGCATCGCCGACTTCGTGCGCTCCCGCGACCTCGCTCGGGAGACCGGCGTCGTCGACGTGCTCCCGATGAACCTGGTGACGATGGGTCAGCCCATCGCGGACTTCGCCAACGAGCTGTTCAAGGCGGATGCGTACCGCGACTACCTGGAGGTGCACGGCATCGGCGTCCAGCTCACGGAAGCCCTGGCCGAGTACTGGCACCGTCGCGTGCGTGAAGAGCTCGTCCTTCCCGACGGCCGGTCGCTGGTGGACCAGGATCCGTCGAACGTCGAGGGGTACTTCAAGCTCGAGTATCGCGGTGCCCGCTACTCGTTCGGCTACGGTGCGTGCCCCGACCTCGAGGACCGCATCAAGCTGGTCGCGATGCTGGAGCCGCAGCGCATCGGAGTGGACCTGTCCGACGAGTTGCAGTTGCATCCGGAGCAGTCCACGGATGCCTTCGTTCTGCACCACCCGGAGGCGAAGTACTTCAATGTCTGAGCTCAAGGCCGTCTTGTTCGACATGGACGGGACGCTGTTGGACTCGGAGCGCCTCTGGGACATCGCGGTGTACGAGCTGTCGGCGTCGTTCGGCCGTGAGCTGACGCCGGAGGTGCGCGAATCCACTCTGGGCAACTCCATGATGGGTGCCCTGGCGAAGGTGTTCGCCCATGTCGGTCGTGAGGCGACGCCGGAGAATCTGGCGGAGGCGGCGCAGTGGCTGAACACTCGTGTGGTCGAGCTGTTCGGTGAGGGGCTGCCGTGGCGCCCGGGTGCCGAGGCAGCGCTGGATCTGGTGAAGTCGGCCGGTCTGGGGTGCGCGTTGGTGACCAACACCGAGCGCATGCTGACGGAGATCGCACTCGAGACGCTCGGGCGGCACCGCTTCGACGCCACGGTGTGCGGCGACGAGGTCGAGCATGCGAAGCCCGCTCCGGATCCGTATCGGCGGGGTGCCCACATGCTGGGCGTGGACGCGGGGTCGTGCGTGGCCGTCGAGGACTCGCCGACGGGTACCGAATCGGCGATCGCTGCCGGGTGCGCGGTCGTGGTAGTGCCGTCGGAGGTCCGGGTGCCCGAGGGTCCGGGTAGGACCTTCCGGACGACGCTCGAAGGGCTGACCCTGGACGACCTGAGGTCTGCGCGCGCTCGAGGACACTGATGGCGGTGGGTCGGCGCCGCCGTGGAACAATCATGACCCGTGAAGAACTTCGAGTCCCTGTTCGCCGAGCTCACCGATCGCGCTGCCACCAGGCCTGAGGGCTCCGGCACCGTCGCCGCGCTGGACGCGGGAGTGCATCAGCAGGGCAAGAAGATCCTCGAAGAGGCCGGCGAAGTGTGGATCGCCGCCGAGCACGAGAGCGACGACGCTCTCGCCGAGGAGATCTCGCAGCTCCTGTACTGGGTCCAGGTGTTGATGGTGGGCAAGAACCTGTCGCTCGAGGATGTCTACCGACATCTGTGAGCACGTCCGCGTTCCTCACCCACCTCTCTCACCACAGGATGTAGATCATGCTTCGCGTAGCAGTGCCCAACAAAGGTTCCCTGTCCGAACTCGCCGGTGAAATCCTGAGCGAAGCCGGCTACCGCCGCCGTGCGGATTCGCGGGACCTCACCGTGCTCGACCCGTCGAACAACGTCGAATTCTTCTTCCTCCGCCCCAAGGACATCGCGATCTATGTCGGGTCGGGTGAACTCGATCTCGGCATCACCGGTCGGGATCTCGCGCTCGATTCCGGCGCCCCCGTGGCGGAACGCCTCGCTCTGGGCTTCGGCAACAGCTCGTTCCGCTACGCCGCGCCCGCGGGCAAGGAATGGACGCCGGAGGATCTGGCGGGCCTCCGCATCGCCACCTCGTACCCCAACCTGGTTCGTCGTGACCTCGCAGCGCGTGGCCTCGAGGCCACCGTGATCCGTTTGGACGGCGCCGTCGAGATCTCGATCCAGCTCGGTGTCGCCGACGCGATAGCCGACGTGGTGGGTTCGGGACGCACTCTGCGACAGCACAATCTGGTGGCCTTCGGTGAGTCGCTGTGCGACTCGGAAGGTGTGTTGATCGAACGGGAGGGTTCGCCCACCGACGACAAGGCACGCAACCAACTGATCGCACGTGTTCAGGGCGTGGTCTTCGCTCAGCAGTACTTGATGCTCGACTACGACTGCCCGCGAACGATTCTCGACGATGCCGTCAAGATCACGCCCGGCCTCGAGTCGCCGACGCTGTCGCCGTTGGCCGACGAAGCCTGGGTCGCGATCCGCGCGATGGTTCCCCGCAAGGGCCACAACGCCGTCATGGACGAACTCGCCGACCTCGGTGCCAAGGCGATCCTGGCGTCCGACATCAGGTCCTGCCGAGCGTTCTAGTTCCGCTCAGCGTCGGGCGCGCACCTCGAGCGTCTGGAACGTGCGGCCCACCGCTCCCGTCGCGTCGTACAAGGTCGAGGTGCACAGACCGATACCGTCGTCGCCGATCGCCGTACGGGCCTGCACGCCCACCCATTCGCCGACGGGCTCCCGCACGATCTGCACCGTCAGGTCGGTGTTGAGGAACGTCCATTCGGTCGGGTCGAGGAGCGCTGCGACGCCGTTGGCGATGTCGGCCACGGCGAAAAGTCTCACGATCGGCGACGTCGACTCTCCCGCCACCACGGGGTACTTCGGGCGTGCCCACACACGCCCGGGTTCGGTGTCCGTCACCGGCTGGGCACCCCGGAACTCCAGGCTGTCGAGGAAACCGCCGTGCCAATGATCCGGGAAGGCCCAGCCCGCCTCGGACTTGTCCGGGCCGGGAACCAGCGGCGGGTCGAGGGTCTGTCCCGCCGCGGACGTGTCGGTCATGGCCACTCGCCAGGCTGTGGCGCGCGCGACCGCCCGTGTGGACCCGTCCGGCAGGTCCGCGACCAGCTCGGCCGACAGCATGCTGACCCGACGACCGGGGCGTTCGACGCGGGCGGACACGGTTATCTCGCCGACAGGAACCGGTCCGAGAATTTCCATGGTGACCCGCGCCAGACGCGTGCCCGGCGTCGGCGAGCACTGCTCGAGCGCACGCGCCAGCAGTGCCGACGGGGGAGCGCCGTGCTGCATCGTCTCCGCCCACACGCTGGTGGTGAGCCGGGTGGCGCGGAAGCGCTCCGCGCCGTCGACGACACGGACGAAGAGTGCGTCCTCGTTCACGCGGTGACCTCCACCGGCTCGCTCGGCCACCCCGGGTACTCGGGCGGGGTGCCGCCGAACGACGGGCACAAAGCCTGGAAGTCGCACCACCCGCACAGCTTTCCGGGCTTGGGCCGGAAGTCGCCCGTCTCCCCGGCTGCGCGGATGGCTGTCCAGATGGCGGAGAGAGTGCGCTCGAAGCGGCGCAACTCGTCCTCGTCCGGCGAGTACGTCAGAATCTGACCGTCCTTCAGGAACAGAAGCCTGAGCTGGGCGGGCACGATCCCGCGCGTGCGGCGCAGGACCACCGCGTAGAACTTCATCTGGAACAGCGACTTGGCCTCGGCGATCTCGCGCGGAGCACGCCCCGTCTTGTAGTCGACGACGCGGACCTGTCCTGTCGGCGCGACATCGATGCGGTCGATGTAGCCGCGCAGCAGCACCCCGTCGTCCAGTTCGGTCTCGACGAGTTGCTCGCAGGACTCCGGATCGAAGCGCGTCGGATCCTCCAGCGTGTAGTAGGACGCGACGAGAGCCTGCGCCTCGGCGAGGAAGCCGGCGCGGTCCTCGTCCGCGACCAGCCCCGACGCGAACTCGTGCGTCGAGAGCATCTCGGCCCACGCATCGTCCACCAGGGCGAGCGCGCGGGCCGTGACCCGATCCGCTGCGGGCAGGCCGTACAGATTCTCCAGAGCGGAATGGACCAGTGTGCCCCGCAACTGCGCCTTCGACGGTGGTGCCGGCAGCCGATCGATCGCCCGGAAGCGGTAGAGCAGCGGGCACTGCTTGTAGTCGGCGGCACGGGACGGAGACAGTGCCGGGCGTCGACGCGGACGTGAGTCGCCGGTCGCAGCAGCGGGTTCGACGGAGGGACGGTGTTCGGTGGAGATGCTCACGTCGGCGACACTATGCCCGCCCCCCGACATTCCGGATTCGCGACATGCCCGAATTCCGGGACGCGCCTGCATCTGCCCTACAGTTCCCTGGGCACGTCGCGTGGCGTGCACACACCTGTGCAGGAACGAGGACCACCGTGGAACCGACCGATTCCGACCCGTCGCCCCGTGCGAGCGGACCGTTCCGCGTCGGCGATCGCGTCCAGCTGACCGACGGCAAGGGCCGTCACTACACGGTGGTCCTGGACGCGGCGAAAGAGTTCCACACCCACCGCGGCGGCATCCGTCACGACGACCTCATCGGTGTCGACGAGGGCAGCGTGGTGAAGTCGGTCAACGGCACTCCGTACCTCGCTCTGCGGCCGTTGCTGGTGGACTACGTGCTGTCGATGCCCCGTGGGGCGCAGGTCATCTACCCCAAGGACGCCGCGCAGATCGTGCACGAAGGCGACGTCTTCCCCGGCGCACGGGTCCTCGAGGCCGGCGCGGGGTCGGGCGCTCTGACCTGTTCGCTGCTGCGGGCGGTGGGCCCGGAGGGGCGCGTCATCTCGTACGAGGTGCGCGACGACCATGCCGAGCACGCGGTGCGCAACGTGGAGACCTTTTTCGGCGGGCGACCCGACAACTGGGATCTGGTGATCGGCGACGTCGCGAACTTCGACGTCGCACGCCACGAGGGAATGGTCGACCGGGTGGTCCTGGACATGCTCGCACCGTGGGACGCGCTCGAGTCCATTGCAGGGGCGCTCGTCCCGGGTGGCGTTCTGATCGTCTATGTGGCGACGGTCACTCAGCTCTCCAAGGTGGTCGAGGCTCTGCGTGCGCAGGAGTGCTGGACCGAGCCGCGGTCATGGGAATCGATCGTCCGCGGCTGGCACGTCGTCGGTCTCGCGGTGCGCCCGGAGCACCGGATGCAAGGTCACACCGCTTTCCTCGTCAGCGCGCGGCGGCTCGCGGAGGGAACGGTCACGCCCAAACCCCAGCGCCGAGCGGGCAAGACGCCGGTGGAACCCGCCTGACACCGGCCGTTCATCCGGACGTTGTCGGACCCTCCTCGTAGCCTCTGAGCACGGACGTCACACACGTTTGCGTTTCGCCCGGTAGCGTTGAGAAATCGCTTTGGGAGGAGTCCTACATGAGCCCTACAGACACGCCGGACAACACTGCCGACACCGACCGCACGTCGCTACTGGCAGAACTCGACGCGGTACGCGCCGAGGCGACTGCACTTCGCCGCAAGCTCGACGCCGCGCGCAGCGGATCGTCCGGAACATCGGACGTCCGTGATCTGGAGACGCGGGTCGACACGCTGTCCATCCGCAACACCAAGCTCATGGAGACGCTGAAGGAAGCACGCCAACAGCTGATCGCACTCCGCGAGGAGGTCGACCGGCTCGGTGCGCCGCCCAGCGGCTACGGCGTCCTGGTCCACGTCTACGAGGACGAGACCGTCGACGTCTTCACCTCCGGCCGCAAGATGCGACTGACGTCCTCGCCGAACGTCGATTCGAGCGCTCTGCGTCCGGGTCAGACGGTGCGCCTCAACGAAGCGCTGACCATCGTCGAGGCGTGCGAGTTCGAGCGCGTCGGTGAGATCAGCTCGCTGCGTGAGATCTTGGAGGACGGTCGCCGCGCACTGGTGGTCGGACACGCCGACGAGGAACGCGTCGTGTGGTTGGCCAAGCCCCTGCAGGAGATGGCCGACGACGAGGCACCGGAGGATCCGGACGGCCCGTCCCGTCGTCTGCGTCCCGGCGACTCGCTTCTGGTCGACACCAAGGCCGGTTACGCCTTCGAGCGCATCCCCAAGGCCGAGGTCGAGGACCTGGTTCTCGAAGAGGTCCCGGATGTGGGCTACGAGGACATCGGCGGACTGGGCCGGCAGATCGAGCAGATCCGCGACGCCGTGGAACTGCCGTTCCTGCACAAGGATCTGTTCCGCGAGTACTCGTTGCGGCCTCCGAAAGGCGTGCTGCTCTACGGTCCTCCCGGGTGCGGCAAGACGCTCATCGCCAAGGCCGTGGCCAACTCGTTGGCGAAGAAGATCGCCGAGGCACGCGGTCAGGATGCTCGCGACGCCAAGTCCTACTTCCTGAACATCAAGGGCCCGGAACTGCTGAACAAGTTCGTCGGTGAGACCGAGCGTCACATCCGCCTGATCTTCCAGCGGGCGCGCGAGAAGGCCTCCGAGGGCACCCCGGTGATCGTGTTCTTCGACGAGATGGACTCGATCTTCCGTACACGTGGATCGGGTGTGTCGTCCGACGTCGAGACCACCGTGGTTCCGCAGCTCCTCGCGGAGATCGACGGCGTCGAGGGCCTCGAGAACGTCATCGTCATCGGCGCATCCAATCGCGAGGACATGATCGACCCCGCGATCCTGCGGCCGGGACGTCTCGACGTGAAGATCAAGATCGAGCGTCCGGATGCGGAGTCCGCCCTGGACATCTTCTCGAAGTACCTGGACGACTCGTTGCCCGTGAACGCGGACGATCTCGCCGAATTCGGCGGCGACCGTGCAGCGTGCATCCGCGGGATGATCGAGCGGGTCGTCGAGCGCATGTACGCAGAGAGCGACGACAACCGTTTCCTCGAGGTCACGTACGCCAACGGCGACAAGGAAGTTCTCTACTTCAAGGACTTCAACTCGGGCGCCATGATCCAGAACATCGTCGACCGCGCCAAGAAGTACGCGATCAAGGCCGTTCTGGACACGGGCACGAAGGGTCTGCGCGTCGGACACCTCTTCGACTCCATCGTCGACGAGTTCGCCGAGAACGAGGACCTGCCCAACACCACCAATCCCGATGACTGGGCACGCATCTCGGGCAAAAAGGGCGAGCGGATCGTCTACATCCGCACGCTCGTCACCGGGAAGAACGCGAGCGCCAGTCGTTCCATCGACACCGAGTCGAATACGGGTCAGTACCTGTAGTCGACCGTGTCACCGACGCAGTAGCTCCTCGACGATCGCCCGAGTGTCCGGAACGAAGGGCCACTCGAGATCGTCGAGATGTTCTCGAAGTCGAGAGTCCGTCCACCACCAGCCGTCCGAGATCTCGGACGGCTGGTGGTGCATCGGGCCGTCGTGGTGAATCACGTAGGCGAAGAGATGGCAGCGGATGCAAGCGGACCCCGACCGTCCCGTCCACCGTCCGACGACGGGCGGACCGACGACGTCGCCGGTGATGCCGAGCTCTTCCGACAGTTCCCGCACCGCGGCGTCGTGTGGTGTCTCGCCGGCGTCGACCACGCCTCCCGCCAGACAGTCGTGCATGCCGGCGAACACCGATTTGGTCTCCGTCCGTCGATGCACGTAGACGCGGCGACCGTCGGTGGACCGCACCAGAACTCCCGCACTTGCGTGCCACAGCCCATCGCGATAGACCGTGGAGCGTGGGGCGGAGCCGACGACGATCGCGTTCTCGTCGAAGAAGGTGACCATCTCGTCGTCGGAGGCAGTCGTCGGCGTTCGCACTCGATCGGGGCACACAGGGCCGATAGCATAGGCTCGAAATCATGCAGCGCATCATCGGCATCGAGGTCGAGTACGGAATTTCCTCCCCGACCGAACCTTCCGCCAATCCGATCCTGACGTCCACCCAGGCGGTGCTGGCCTATGCCGCCGCTGCCGGTGTGCCTCGGGCGAAGCGGACCCGGTGGGACTACGAGGTGGAGTCGCCGCTGCGCGACGCCCGAGGTTTCGACCTCGGCCGGTTCAGCGGGCCCGCCCCCATCATCGACGCCGACGAGGTCGGCGCGGCCAACATGATCCTGACCAACGGTGCGCGGCTCTACGTCGACCATGCGCATCCGGAGTACTCGGCTCCCGAAGTGCGGGACCCGTTGGATGCCGTCATCTGGGACAAGGCCGGCGAGCGCGTCATGGAAGCCGCTGCACGCCACGCCTCCAGCGTGCCCGGTGCGCCGAAGTTGCAGTTGTACAAGAACAACGTGGACGGCAAGGGCGCGTCGTACGGCACGCACGAGAACTATCTGATGTCGCGGGAAACGCCGTTCTCGGCGATCATCGCCGGGCTGTCCCCGTTCTTCGCGTCCCGCCAGGTCTTCACCGGTTCCGGGCGCGTGGGCATCGGTCAGTCGGGAGACGAGCCCGGCTTCCAGCTGTCACAGCGGGCGGACTACATCGAGGTCGAGGTCGGTCTCGAGACCACCCTCAAGCGCGGCATCATCAACACCCGCGACGAACCCCACGCCGACGCCGACAAGTACCGCCGGCTGCACGTGATCATCGGTGACGCGAACCTGGCCGAGATGGCGACGTACCTCAAGGTGGGCACCACCGCGCTGGTCCTCGACATCGTCGAAGCGGGAGTGGATCTGTCGGATCTGCAGTTGGCTCGCCCCGTCACCGCCGTCCATCAGATCAGTCACGATCCGACGCTGCGACGGACCGTGGCGTTGGCCGACGGTCGTGAGCTCACGGCTCTGGCCTTGCAGCGCATCTACCTCGAGCGGGTGTCGGCGCATCTCGATCGACAGGGCGAGCAGGATCCGCGCGCCGCGGACGTCGTCGAGAAGTGGGCGATGATCCTGGACAAGCTCGAGCGCGACCCCATGGACTGCGCCAACCTGCTCGACTGGCCCGCCAAGCTGCGTCTGCTCGAGGGTTTCCGTAACCGCGAGAACCTGGGATGGTCGGCGCCCCGTCTGCACCTGGTCGACCTCCAGTATTCCGACGTCCGGCTGGACAAGGGTCTGTACAACCGACTCGTCGCCCGCGGCTCGATGGAGCGGTTGGTGTCCGAGCAGGAGGTGCTCGACGCCGTCTCGAACCCGCCGACGGACACACGCGCGTACTTCCGGGGCGAATGCCTGCGCAAGTTCGGTCGGGACATCGCGGCCGCCAGTTGGGATTCGGTGATCTTCGATCTGGGAGGTGACTCCCTCGTTCGCATCCCGACGCTGGAGCCGTTGCGTGGCAGCAAGGCGCACGTCGGCGCGCTGCTCGAGTCGGTGGACTCCGCAGCGGAACTGGTGGATCAGCTGACCACCTGACCCGACGCTTCAGCGACCGCACGGTGGGTTGTCACCCTCTACGGTCGCACGCTCGGTAGGCTGAAGTTTCGCCGCGTGTCGAGAGAACACGCGGCACGTACGAGGAGGTCGGCTATGGCACAAGAGCAGACCACACGCTCCGGCGGTGGAGACGACGACGAAGGTTCGGCCGAAGGTGCATCCGGCCAGGAACGCCGCGAGAAGCTTGCCGAGGAGACGGACGATCTTCTCGACGAGATCGACGACGTGCTCGAGGAGAACGCGGAGGACTTCGTCCGCGCCTACGTGCAAAAGGGTGGCCAGTGACGGACGGCAATTCCGGTTCCCGTCCCTACGAGAGCGAGACGTCCCTCCGGTACGGGTCTCCCTTCTCGTCCTTCAGTGACCACCTGCGTGCGTACGCGCCGCATCTGTTGCCGGAGAACAGATTCCGCTCGGACCTCGCCCTGACGGCGGAGGCCGCCATGCAGTCCGACATCGCACCGCACGGCACGACGATCGTCGCTGTCGCCTTCGACGGCGGGGTGATTCTCGCCGGTGATCGACGCGCGACGATGGGCAACCTGATCGCGAGCCGTGACGTGGACAAGGTCTACATCACCGACGACTACTCGGCCGCTGGTATCGCCGGCACGGCCGGGATGGCTATCGAGCTGGTCCGGCTGTTCGCCGTCGAGCTCGAGCACTACGAGAAGATCGAGGGCGTCTCGCTGACGTTCAACGGCAAGGCGAACAAGCTCTCGTCGATGGTGCGCGCCAATCTCGGTGCGGCCATGCAAGGTCTCGCCGTCGTTCCCCTCCTGGTGGGATACGACCTCGATGCAGCGGATGCTCGTCGGGCCGGCCGCATCGTCTCGTACGACGTGGTGGGCGGACGGTACGAGGAACGGGCCGGGTACCACGCGGTGGGATCGGGCTCGCTGTTCGCGAAGTCGGCGATGAAGAAGCTCTACCGCGACGGCATGACCGAGGACGAGGCGCTGCGTGTCGCCGTCGAATCTCTGTACGACGCCGCGGACGACGACTCGGCCACCGGCGGTCCCGACGTGACTCGTGGGATCTACCCGACGGCGGTCGTCATCGGTGCCGGGGGAGCGAACTTCGTCACCTCCGAGCGCTCGGAGGCACTGGCACGCGCGGTCCTGCAGGACCGTTCGGAAGAAGGGGGACCGCGCCGATGACCATACCGTACTACGCGTCAGCCGAACAGATCATGCGCGACCGTTCGGAACTCGCCCGTAAGGGCATCGCGCGCGGACGCAGCGTCGTCGTCCTGACCTACGCCGACGGTGTGCTCTTCGTCGCGGAGAACCGGTCGTCCGCGTTGCACAAGGTGAGCGAGCTGTACGACCGTCTCGGCTTCGCCGCGGTGGGCAAGTACAACGAGTTCGAGAATCTCCGCCGTGCCGGCATCGTCCACGCCGACACCAAGGGCTACACCTACGACCGGGCGGACGTCACCGGTCGTTCGCTGGCCAAGGCATATGCGCAGACGCTGGGCACGATCTTCACCGAGCAGCTCAAGCCGTACGAAGTGGAGATCTGCGTCGCCGAGGTCGGGAACTACGGTGAGGCCCCCGGGGCGCAGCTGTACCGGATCACGTACGACGGCTCGATCGTCGACGAACGTGATTTCGTCGTCATGGGTGGGGCCACGGAGCCCATCTCGACGGCGCTGAAGGAGAAGTACCAGCCGGGTCTCGGCCTCGAGGCAGCGGTGGCGTTGGCGGTCGACGCTCTGCAGGACACCACCTCCGCGACACCGGCGAACGGGGCAGCGGCGGAACCTGCGGAGAAGCGGGTTCTCGAAGTGGCGAGCCTGGAAGTGGCCGTGCTGGAACAGACCCGCCCCCGGCGTGCTTTCCGACGCATCTCCGGCGGTGCACTCGACGCGTTGCTCCCGAGCGCCGAGTAGAACGACGAGATCAGCCCCGGGCGACGACTGGCGTACCGGGACCGTAGAGCGTGAGCAGCGAAGGCCGGGCCTGGTAGTCGAAGGTCCGGCCTTCGCTCGCTACCTCCCCGTCGACCGCGACGGCGACAGGCGTGCCCTTGTTGGCGACCGACAGGGCGGGCACGCGCAGGTGACGGTAGGTCGGCGACGACCCCAGGGTTCCCGTCAGGGCAGCGATGGCCAAGCGAGTGCGGGAGAAGCGCATCCGGGCGCGAAGATAGCGGACGTCCAGGACACCGCCCGCGATCGACGGTCGCGACATGGGGATCTGGTCGCCGGGGGTGTACGTACCGTTTCCGACGAACAGCATCCACACCGAATCCGGGCTGCCGTCGATGTCGACATCCATCGGTTCGGCGACCGCCAGAACCGCGATCATCGCCGCGGCGGCGGCGGGCCACTTGCCGATGCGAGGGCTCCACTTGTCCCTCAGCCGCACCGAATCCGGATACCCGCCGATGCTGGCGGTGTTGACGAAGAGGGTGGCGTCCGCGCCGTCGACGCTGACACTCCCGACGTCGACGCGATACGACGCACCGTGAGTGACGGCGTCGGCTGTGACGGTCACGTCGACCGCGCCGACGTCTCGGGCGAAGTGGTTGAGGGTTCCGCCGGGGAAGACCGCGAGCGGGAGTCCGGTCCGGACCGCCGCGGCGACGGTGGCCGCGACGGTTCCGTCTCCGCCGCACGCTCCCAGCGCGACGCTCCCCGTCCGCTCGGCGGCCTCGGTCAGCTGCTCGGTGAAGTCCCGATCCGGATCCGGCTCGAAGAACTCGGCGTCCGGCAGGGCTGTCGCGACGTCCGCGACCACGTCCGAATTGTGCGTTCCGGCACCGGGATTGACCATGACCAGCAAGCCGCGACCCGCGGGCAGTGCGGGCGCCGATCCGGGTGCGCCCAGTTCGGCGGACGCCGCCGACCGCACCGCCCACCAGCGACGGGTGGACACGGCCACCGCTGCGCCGAGCGCCGCACCGGCGACGACGTCCGACGGCCAGTGCACGCCGACGTGCACACGCGAGTACGCCACCGCGACGGCCAACGGTGCGACGACGAGCCCCGCGACCGGGGCCTCCAGTGCGACTCCGGTGGCGAACGCTGCCGCCGACGCGGCGTGCCCGGACGGGAAGGACGACGACACGGGAGGTGCGAGGAGCCGTCGCAACGCGGGGACGTCGGCCGCCAGGGGGCGAGCACGGGGAAGCAGCGGCTTCAGAACACCGTTGGCGAGCGAGCTGGCACCGACGACGGCGAGGAGACCGCGCACCGCGCCGCGTCGACGCGGACCACCGGACGCCGCCAGGGCGCCCCCGACGAGTGCCCACAGAACACTGTGGTCGGCCAGCCCGGTGAGGGTGCGCAGAACGGGATCGACCACCGACGGCCGCCGCGCGAAACTGGCGTCCACCAGCGCCAGATCGAGAGAACGGGTACGGCCGCGCAGCGATCGGGGGTTCACCCGCGCAACACTACGGGCGACAGCCGATGCTGCACTCGAAGCCGTTGTACTGTCGAAGTGTGCAGCGACGAATCATGGGGATCGAGACCGAGTTCGGTGTGACGTGCACGTTCCACGGACATCGCCGACTGAGCCCCGACGAGGTGGCCAGGTACCTCTTCCGGCGAGTCGTGTCCTGGGGCCGTAGCTCGAACGTCTTCCTGCGGAACGGCGCACGGCTGTACCTCGACGTCGGGTCCCACCCCGAGTACGCCACCGCGGAGTGCGACAGTCTCCTGCAGCTCGTCACCCACGATCGGGCAGGCGAGCGTGTCCTCGAGGATCTTCTGATCGACGCCGAGCAGCGCCTCGCCGAGGAAGGTATCGGCGGGGACATCTACCTGTTCAAGAACAACACCGACTCCGCGGGCAACTCCTACGGCTGCCATGAGAACTACCTCGTGGTCCGCGCAGGGGAGTTCTCGCGCATTTCCGACGTCCTGCTCCCGTTCCTGGTCACCCGCCAGTTGATCTGCGGCGCCGGCAAGATTCTGCAGACCCCGAAGGCTGCGACCTTCTGCCTGTCCCAGCGCGCCGAGCACATCTGGGAAGGTGTCTCCTCGGCCACCACGCGCTCGAGGCCCATCATCAACACCCGCGACGAGCCCCATGCCGACGCCGAGAAGTTCCGGCGCCTGCACGTGATCGTGGGCGACTCCAACATGGCCGAACCCACCACGATGCTCAAGGTCGGCACCGCGGCCCTGGTCCTCGAGATGATCGAAGCGGGCGTCTCGTTCCGGGACTTCGCTCTGGACAACCCCATTCGAGCCATCCGGGAGGTCTCGCACGACTCGACCGGTCGACGTCCCGTGCGTCTCGCAGGTGGTCGCCAGGCCAGTGCGCTCGAGATCCAGCGCGAGTACTACTCGCGGGCAGTCGAGCATCTGCGCAACCGGGAGCCCGATCCTCAGGTCGAGCAGGTGGTGGACCTGTGGGGTCGCACGCTCGACGCCGTCGAGGCTCAGGACTTCGCAAAGGTCGACACCGAGATCGACTGGGTGATCAAGCGGAAACTGTTCGACCGGTACCAGGACAAGTACTCGATGGACCTGTCGGACCCGAAGATCGCCCAGCTGGACCTGGCGTACCACGACATCAAGCGCGGCCGCGGCGTGTTCGACATCCTGCAGCGCAAGGGACTCGCCAAGAGGATTACCGAGGATGAGCAGATCGACGAGGCCGTCGAGACGCCGCCGCAGACGACACGCGCGAAGTTGCGCGGCGAGTTCATCTCCGCGGCGCAGGCAGCGGGTCGTGACTTCACGGTCGACTGGGTGCACTTGAAGTTGAACGACCAGGCGCAGCGGACCGTGCTGTGCAAGGACCCCTTCCGGTCCGTCGACGAGCGCGTGGAGCGACTGATCGCCTCCATGTAGCGCCGGTCCGTCCACAGGCCGGCGCAGTCGAGCCGTTCGTCCACAGCCCGGCGATGCGCAGGGGAGCGACCGCCGCGAGCCACTAGGCTGGTGCGGTGGCGATCTCCAAAGTCGAGCGGTTGATGAATCTGGTCATCTGCCTGCTCTCGACGCGGCAATACCTGACCGCCGAACGCATCCGTGAGTCCGTGGCGGGTTATGAGGACTCGGCGAGCGACGAAGCGTTCAGTCGCATGTTCGAACGCGACAAGAACGAGCTCCGTGATCTGGGCGTCCCGCTCGAGACCGGACAGATCTCGCGGTTCTCCACCGTCGAGGGCTACCGCATCAACCGTGATCGGTACGAACTCCCGGACATCGATCTGGCCAGCGACGAGGCTGCCGCCGTCGCGGTCGCCGTCCAGTTGTGGGAGTCCCCGGAACTGACGTCGGCTGCGCAGAGCGCGATGCTCAAGCTGCGGGCCGCGGGAGTTCAGGTCGACACCGACAATTCGCCGGCCGCGGTCACCGCGATCCCGTCGCGGAGCCGAGGGTCGGAGCCCGCTCTGGGCAAGCTGCTCGCCGCCATCGACGCCGGCCGATCGGTCCGCTTCGCGCACCGCGCGAGTCCGACGGCGCAGTTCCGTGAACGGACGGTCGAGCCGTGGGGCGTCGTGACCTACTCGGGACGGTGGTACCTCGTCGGCCACGACACCGACCGCGACGCCGTGCGTACCTTCCGGTTGTCGCGCATCGGTGACGACGTGGCGGCTTTCGGTCCCGTCGGGTCGGTGAAGAAGCCCGACGACGTGGATCTCGCGGTCATCGTCGCCCGCGCCGCAGACCGCGGCGACGTGGCGGGCACCGCGGACGTCTGGGTGTCGGAGAGCCGCGGGCTCGAACTGCGACGCCTGGGCGACGAGGTCGACTCGCGGCTGCTGGCCGGTCGGCGTGGCTCGGTCGTCAGGATTCCCGTCCGCTCCTGGGACTGGATCGCCCGTGTGGTGGCCGGACACGGCGCCGATGCCATCGTCCTGTCGCCGAAGGAACTGCGCGACGACGTGATCGCGACCTTGTCGGTGACGGCGCACCGTGCCCCGGCAGATGCCGGCTCGCTGTCGACGGGGGGACTCGCATGAGCGTCAGACTGTCGTCGCGATTGGCGCGGCTGCTCAATCTCGTGCCCTACTTCATCGCCAATCCCGGCATCAGTGCCGCCGACGCCTCCGCGGAGCTGGGCGTCACCACCAAGCAATTGATGGACGATCTCAATCAGCTGTGGCTCTGCGGCCTTCCCGGATACGGGCCGGGTGACCTGATCGACCTGTCCTTCTCCGAGGACAGCATCGAGGTCACGTTCTCCGCGGGCATCGACCGTCCGCTGCGTCTGACGTCGACCGAGGCCACCGCGCTTCTCATCGCCTTACGTTCTCTCGTCGAGATGCCGGGCATGGTGGACCCGTCGGCCGCGCACCGTGCTATCGCGAAGATCGAGGCGGCAGCCGGTGTCGCAGCATCCGGAGATCCGTCGGACGAGACAGTCGATCCGCCGTCGGAAAGCCCCACGGTGTCGACGGTGCGCGGCGCGCTCGCCCGCAGCCACGCCCTGGACATCACGTACTACTCCGCATCGCGCGACGTCGTGTCCGAGCGGACGGTGGATCCGATCCGCATCGTGCTCGTCGACGACCAGAGTTATCTGCAGGCGTGGTGTCGGGCCGCGGAAGGTGTGCGGTTGTTCCGACTGGACCGGATCGACGCCGCCACCGAACGGGAGGATGCGTCGTCACCTCCGGCCGGGGCCATGAACGACGGCGACGCGCTCGACCTGTTCCACGACGATCCGTCGCTTCCGCTCGCGCGGTTGGTCGTTGCGCCCGATCACGTGTGGATCCTGGACTACTACCCGATGAATCGCACGTCGGAGCTGGCCGACGGATCGATCGAGGTGTCGATGCGGTTCGCCACCCTCGACTGGATGTCCCGTCTGGCGCTGGGCCTCGGCTCGGGTGTCCGGGTGCTGGGTCCGCCGGCGCTGGTCCGGGAAGTCACCGTTCGAGCGCGTGATGCTCTGGACGTCTACCGCGCAGCGGCGGAAATCTGACGGACACCCTCGGGAAGCGGAGGGTGAACAGACGGGAAACCGTCAGCTCCGAGCGGCTGCGGGAGCCCGGCGAACGACAGTAGGTCCGGTAGCATCGGGTCCAACGAAACTGGGAGGTTTTTCAATGGGTGCGTTACAACCCTGGCACTGGATCGTCTTGATCGTGGTGCTCGTGCTGCTGTTCGGATCGAAGAAGTTGCCCGAGGCAGCTCGCGGTCTCGGTCGTTCCATGCGCATCTTCAAGAGTGAGGTGCAGGAGATGCAGAACGACGGCAAGAAGTCCGAGGGAACCTCGGCCGCGCCTGCACCTCAGACGCAGCTGCCCGCGAACCCGACTGTCGCCAACCCGACTGTCGCGAACCCCGGCGTCGTGAACCCGACTGTCGCCGATCCGACGCAGGAGCAGCACCCGCGCTCTGCCTGATCGTTCCTGCTGATCTACACAGAGAGTGACCGTGCGCATTCCGTTCGATCCGCGTCAGCGCAAGCGTCGCGTCAACCCCGACGGCACCATGTCGCTCATCGACCATCTGTACGAGCTCCGCACGCGGTTGCTCTGGTCGATGCTCGCCATCGTGCTGACCACTGTCGTGGGCTTCTTCTGGTACTCGCACTCGATTCTCGGGATCGAGTCGCTCGGCGATCTGCTGCGCGGTCCGTACTGCTCGCTTCCGCAGGAAAGCCGCGCGAACCTGACCCAGGACGATTCCTGCCGATTGCTGGCAACGGGTCCGTTCGAGCAGTTCATGCTGCGGTTCAAGGTGGCCATCACGGCCGGTGTGGTGTTGGCGTGCCCCATCTGGCTGTACCAGATCTGGGCGTTCATCACCCCCGGTCTGTACCGCAACGAGCGTCGATACGCGGTGGCGTTCGTGACAGCCGCGGCCGTCCTGTTCGTGGCCGGCGCGATTCTCGCCTACGTGGTGGTCGCGAAGGCGCTGCACTTCCTTCTCACCATCGGTGACAACGTCCAGATCACCGCCCTCAGCGGTGCCGAGTACTTCGGCTTCGTCATCAATCTGTTGATCATCTTCGGCGTCAGCTTCGAGATTCCCTTGCTGATCGTCGCTCTCAACGCCGTCGGAGTGCTGCGCTACGAGAAGCTGC
The DNA here is from genome assembly GCF_000834565.1 of Rhodococcus sp. MEB064. Lineage (NCBI taxonomy): Bacteria > Bacillati > Actinomycetota > Actinomycetes > Mycobacteriales > Nocardiaceae > Rhodococcus > Rhodococcus sp. MEB064. The sequence continues at coordinate 8,906 of NZ_JXQS01000001.1, read as the reverse complement.
GGGGGTGGCGGCGCGGACTCATCTTCGCGATGTTCGCGTTCGCGGCAGTCGTCACTCCGGGCGGTGACCCCTTCTCGATGACCGCGCTCGCCGTGGCACTGAGCATCCTGGTCGAGGTCGCCATCCAGGTCGCCCGCGTCAACGACCGCCGACGCGCGAAGCGCGACCCGGAGAAGTGGGACGACGTCGACGACGACGAGGCCACCCCGCTGGACACGACGACCACCCCCGTCGCGCGTCCCGCACCCGTCGGCAGCCACGACGCGGGCACCGACTACTCCGACACTCTCTGACCTGGCGGCGGCAACTCCGGGATACGCACTAACCTGGAGACGTGGCCACTATTTCCGGGCATCGTGAACCGACCGGGCCCAAGTTGGCGGAGTTCGCGTCGACGCTGCCGTTCCCGCTCGACCCATTCCAGATACGCGCCTGCACCGCCCTCGAGGACGGACACGGAGTGCTGGTGTGCGCGCCCACGGGCGCGGGCAAGACCGTCGTCGGTGAGTTCGCCGTCCATCTCGCGCTGACCAGCGGCGCCAAGTGTTTCTACACGACGCCCATCAAGGCCCTGAGCAACCAGAAGTACGCCGAGCTGGTCGCCCGCTACGGCAAGGGCTACGTCGGTTTGTTGACAGGTGATCAGAGCATCAATTCCGACGCCCCGATCGTCATCATGACGACCGAGGTGCTGCGCAACATGCTGTACGCGGAATCGCCTGCGCTGCGCGGTCTTTCGCACGTGGTGATGGACGAGGTGCACTATCTCGCCGACCGGTTCCGCGGGGCCGTGTGGGAAGAGGTGATCCTGCATCTGTCCGAGGACGTGCGGTTGGTGAGCCTGTCGGCCACCGTGAGCAATGCCGAGGAGTTCGGCGCCTGGATGGAGACGGTGCGCGGCAACACCACCGTGGTGGTCGACGAGACCCGTCCCGTTCCCCTCTGGCAGCACATCCTCGTCGGACGCCGACTATTCGACCTGTTCGACGTCGAGGCGAACAACGGGGCCCCCGGCGGAGTCGTCGTGGACAAGAATCTGGTCCGCCACGTCAAGGAACGCGTCCAGGCCGAGCGGATGGGGTCGTGGGAGGCACCGCGAGGGCGGGGTCCCCGATCGGGGCGTGGGGGCGGGCGACCCGGCCGGCCCGAGAGTCGACCCATCCCTCGACCCGACGTGATCAAGCTGCTGGACGAGGAAGGCCTGCTTCCGGCCATCACGTTCATCTTCAGCCGCGCGGGCTGCGACGGTGCCGTCAACCAGTGTCTGCGATCGGGACTGCGACTGACGTCCGAGGAGCAGGCGCAGGTGATCGGCGAGGTGATCGACCGACACACCGCCGAGATTCCTCGCAGTGACCTCGAGGTCCTGGGGTACTGGGAGTGGCGGGACGCGCTCGAGCGCGGCATTGCCGCACACCACGCCGGCATGCTGCCCGTCTTCCGCCACACCGTCGAGGAACTGTTCGTGCGAGGACTCGTGCGAGCGGTGTTCGCGACCGAGACGCTGGCCCTCGGCATCAACATGCCTGCCCGCACCGTCGTGTTGGAACGACTGGTCAAGTTCAACGGGGAGACGCACGCCAACCTGTCGGCGGGGGAGTACACCCAGCTCACCGGCAGGGCGGGCCGCCGAGGAATCGACATCGAGGGTCACGCCGTCGTCCTGTGGCAGTCCGGTGTCGAGCCCACCGAAGTGGCCGGCCTGGCGTCCACTCGCACCTTTCCGCTCCGCAGTTCGTTCCGGCCGTCCTACAACATGGCGGTCAACCTGGTCGATCGGATGGGTGTCGACGCGTCCCGCATGTTGCTCGAGCGATCGTTCGCCCAGTACCAGGCCGATGCGTCGGTCGTGAGTCTGGTGCGAGGTATCGAGAAGAACGAGGCCACCAGGACGCAACTGCTGAGCAAGCTCGGCGGCGCCGACTCGCCGTACGTGGAGTACACGAACCTGCGTGCGCGATTGAAGGACCGCGAACGCGAACTGGAACGTCAGGGCCGTAGCGACCGTCGCAACGACGCGGTCACCTCACTGGTCTCGCTCCGCCGCGGCGACGTCATCTCGATACCGTCCGGTCGCCGTTCGGGCCTGGCGGTCGTGTTGGAGACGGACGCGAATGCGGTCGACCCGCGACCGTTGGTGCTCACGGAGGACAAGTGGGCAGGTCGTGTGTCGTCCGCGGACTTCCCGACACCCGTGTCCGCGTTGGGGCACATGCGTCTGCCACGACACGTCGACCACCGGACCGCGCGCACCCGTCGCGATCTGGCGTCGGCGCTGCGGGGAACCGGCATCACCCCGCCGGGACGCGGCCGTCGGCACCAATCGTCTGCCGGAGACGATCGCGAACTCGGTGTCCTACGCCGCGCCGTCCGCTCGCATCCGTGCCACACCTGGCCGGACCGAGAGCACCTCGCACGGCTGGCCGAGAAGTACAGCAGAGTCGAACGCGACACCGAGTCGATGCGCCAGAAGGTCGCCTCGACGACCAACTCGTTGGCGCGGACGTTCGACCGCATCCTGGAACTGCTGACCGAACGCGGCTATCTCGCGGCCGGGGCGGACGGCGACGTCGCCGTCACCGAGCGGGGCTCGAAGCTCGGTCGCATCTACTCCGAGTCGGACCTGCTCGTCGCCGAGTGCCTGGCCGAGGGCATCTGGCGGGGACTCGGACCGGCGGAGTTGGCCGCCGTGGTGTCCACGGTGGTGTACGAATCGCGTCAGGACGGTGAGAGTTCAGAACAGGGCCCGACCGGCAACATCCGACATGCGCTCTCCCGCACGGTGGCCGCGTGGCACGACCTGCGCGCCGACGAGATGCGGTTGAAACTGCCTCCCACGCGTGAGCCCGACACCGGCTTCGCGCTCGCCGTCTACAAGTGGGCCCGTAAGGAATCTCTCGAGGACGTGCTGTTCGCTGCCGGTCAGCAAGGCCGCGCGTTGTCGGGAGGCGACTTCGTCCGGTGGTGCCGCCAGGTCATCGATCTGCTGGACCAGATCCGGTCGGCGTCGCCCGACGACGAGGTGACTGCGACAGCGACGAAGGCGATCTCGGCCATACGGCGCGGAGTCGTCGCCGTGGATGCCGCATGATGAACATGTCCGACGCGGCTACCGTGTCTCCGACACCCTGCACGACAACCAGTTCGACAACCCGATACCACCGGAGGCGACGATGAGCGGCCCGTACAACCCCGACGAACGGTCCTCGTCCCCTGACCCCGACCAGACCAGCCAGTACCCCGCTGGCCAGTATCCCGGTGGCCAGTACCCCGCCGGTCAGTACCCCAGTGGCCAGAACGCGTACGGGCAGGATCCCTACGGCCAGCAGGCCTATGGTCAGCAACCCCAGGGTCAGCAACCCCAGGGTCAGCAACCCCAGTACGGCCAGCCTCAGTACGGACAACAGCCGTACGGCCAGCCCCAGTACGGGCAACAGCCCTACGGCCAGCAGCCCCAGTACGGGCAACAGCCGTACGGCCAGCAACCCTACGGATATCAGCAGCCGCAGCAGGGGTACCCGCAGGGCAATCAGCAGTGGAACGCCACGCCGCCGGCCAAGTCGTCGAAGGTGCCGTTCATCGTCGGCGGGGTCGTGATCGCGGTCATCGTCGCGGCGGGTGTGGTCTACGGCGTGACGACACTGGGCGGGGACACGTTCGACAACTCGGCCGTGCAGGACGGCGTCGCGAGGATCGTCACCCAGTCGTTCGGCGCGATCGACGTGTCCGACGTGTCGTGCCCGTCCGGCCAGAAGGTCGAGACCGGCGCCACCTTCACGTGCGACCTGACGGTCGACGGCGAATCGCGGTCAGTCACCGTGACAGTGAAGGACGACCAGGGCACGTACGAGGTCGGTCGTCCCCAGTAAGTCCTATCGGGCCATGGCCTTGATCAGTCGACCGATCGAATTCTGCGCACCGAGGTCCTCGGCGATGGCAGTCAGCCGAGGCAGGTCGACGGGTTCGCGCGGGATGGCGTCGGATCGCGAGAACATGATGTCCGCGTCGGTGACCACGCGTACGACGGGGAGCGCCGCCTCGATGTAGTCGCGTGAGGCCATGATCTTGGCGCGTACTCCGGCGGCCATCTCCTTGTCGCCCGAGTCCGCCGCTGCCAGGATCGCCTCGAGCGAGCCGAATCGCGTCATGAGTGACGACGCGGTCTTCTCGCCGATTCCCTTGACTCCAGGCAGACCGTCGGACGAATCTCCGCGGAGGAGAGCCAGTTCCGCATAACCGGGGCCCGGTCGGTCGGTCGGTACTCCGTAGCGCTCCGCCACTTCGGCGGGCCCGAACAGTTCGGCCTTGGCCAGTCCCCGGCCTGCGTACAGGACGCGCACCGGCACCGGGTCGTCCGAGACCACCTGCAGCAAATCGCGATCGCCGCTGACCACGACCACCGGGTCGGTCCGCTCCGTGGCGGCGAGCGTGCCCAGGACGTCGTCCGCCTCGAGCCCCTCGGCTCCGGCTGTCGCGATGCCCGCCGCCTCGAGAATCTCGAGGATCAGGGTCACCTGCGGTCCGAGGGCGTCGGGCGCCTCCTCGGCATCGGGACCGGAGTCGGACACCTCGAGTACGCGGTGCGCCTTGTACGACGGGACCAGGTCCACACGGAACGTCGGGCGCCAGTCCAGGTCGAGGCAGACGGCGAGTCGGGTCGCTCCGGTGCGGGTGATCAACGAGGCGACCATGTCGGTGAAGCCGCGCACGGCGTTCACAGGCCTGCCGTCGGGCGAGGTCATCGACTCGGGCACTCCGTGAAAGGCGCGGAACCACAGGCTTGCCGCGTCGAGGAGAAGTACCGTGTCGCTGTTCTCGGCCGTCATGCGCCACATCCTGCCGCATCGGATGTCGCCACCGGTCGATAGCCTGGCGGTATGACCTCTCGGTTCCCCTCTTCCGTGTATCGCACTCGACTCGACCGGGCGGCCGCTCTCGCCGCCGAGGCCGGTCTCGACGCCCTTCTCATCACGCCCGGGCCGGACCTGCGCTACCTCCTCGGGTCTCGCGCGGAGTCGTTCGAGCGGTTGACGTGCCTGGTGATTCCCGCCGATGGGACGCCGGCGTCTGTCGTCGTGCCCCGCATCGAACTGGCCGCGCTGAAGGACTCGGCAGCCGCCGAACTGGGGATCGAGCTGCGCGACTGGGTGGACGGGGTGAACCCGCACGGCCTGGTGGCCTCGCTGCTTCCGAGCCCCGCACGCACAGCCGTCACGGACGCGATGCCGGCGCTGCATCTGATCCCGCTCGCCGACGCCCTGAGCGCACTGCCCGTCCTCGCGACACCGGTTCTGCGCGAGCTGCGTATGACGAAGGACGACGCGGAGATCGGCGCACTCCGCACCGCGGGTGCGGCGATCGATCGCGTGCACGCGCGGATGGGGGAGTTCCTCGCGGCCGGACGGACGGAAGCCGAGGTGGCAGCGGACATCTCGGCCGCCATCCTCGAGGAGGGGCATACCGAGGCGGCGTTCGTGATCGTCGGCTCCGGCCCACACGGGGCCGATCCGCACCACGAGGTGTCCGAACGCGTCATCGAGGAGGGCGACGTGGTGGTCATCGACATCGGCGGTCCGGTCGAGCCCGGCTACAACTCGGACTCCACGCGGACCTACAGCATCGGCGAGCCGACGGACGCCGTCGCAGCGACCGTTGCGGTCCTCGAACGCGCACAGCAGGCAGCCGTCGATGCAGTTCGTCCCGGGGTCACCGCGGAGGCGATCGACGCCGCGGCGCGCGACATCCTGGTGGACGCCGGGTACGGCGACGTCTTCGTGCACCGCACCGGGCACGGCATCGGCCTGTCGGTGCACGAGGAGCCATACATTGTGGCGGGCAACGACATTCCGCTCGAGGTGGGGATGGCCTTCAGCATCGAGCCGGGGGTCTACTTCACCGGCGAGTGGGGCGCTCGCATCGAGGACATCGTCGTCGTGACGCCGGAGGGCTGCGAGTCGGTCAACACGCGTCCGCACGGTCTGACCGTGCTGCCGGTCCGATGAGCCTCGACCTGCTCGCCGCGCTGCGGCGCGAGGGTGACCGCCTGGCGTCGATGCCGGTGGACGCCTTGTCGTCGCCCGTGCCGACCGTGCCGGGATGGACGGTCGAGCACGTGGTCCGTCACACGGGCAAGGTCCATCGGTGGGCGAACGCGGTAATCCTGGCGGGGCCGGGCGCGGACACCGGCGCGGTGGCGAAGAGTCAGGTCGAGTCGTTGCCGAAGGGCCCCGACTGCCTTCCCGCCTATCGGGCGGCGCTGGACGCTGTCGTCGCCACGTTCGAGCAGGTCGATCCGGAGTCGACCGTGGAGACTTTCGTGGGCGCCCGGACGGCCGCCTGGTGGCTCCGGCGGCAGGCACACGAGGTCGCGGTGCATCGGATCGACGCCGCCGACGCCGTACACGCCGCCGGGGGACCGGCGCCCGACGCGATCGATCCCGAGGCGGCCGCGGACGCCGTGGCCGAGCTGACGGAGGTGCAGTATCCGCACCGGTTGCTTCTCGACCGTCTGACGCCCGCGTCGATCGGGCGCACCGTGCACGTGCACGGCACGGATGTCGACGACCTCGAATGGACGTTCACCCTCGGCGCCGACGGCCTCACCAGTACACGCGGGCACGGGAAAGCCGATGTGGCACTGAGGGGTACGGCAGAGCACCTGTTGCTGGTGCTCTGCCGTCGTCGACCTCTCGACGTGGTCACCGTCTTCGGTGACACCTCGGTCGCGGAGTCACTGCTCGACGCGTCCCGCTTCTGACCTCACTTCACGAAGTCGAGAAGCGCCGCGTTGACCTCCTGGTAGTGGGTCCACAGGAGGCCGTGCGGTGCACCGTCGACCTCGACGTAGGTCGCCTCGGGGAAGGCGTCGTGGAACGGGCGACCGGTCGAGTCGATCGGCAGGATGTTGTCCGCGGTGCCGTGCAGGATCAGCGTCGGCTTGCCCGACTCCCGGACGGTCTGCACATCGGCGCGGAAGTCGGTGAGCCATGTCGGGACCACCGCGTATGCCGCGACGGGGGCGCTCGATGCGGCGACGTTCCAGCTGTTGCGGACGGCGGCCTCGCTGATGCGCGTGCCGAGAGTGTCGTCCAAGTTGTAGAAGTCCTTGTAGAACGCGTCGAACCATGCGAAGCGGTCGCCCCTGGCAGCCTCCTCGATGCCGTCGAACACGGACTGCGGGACGCCCGTGGGGTTGTCGTCGGTCTGCAGCAGGAACGGTTCGAGCGACGCGAGGAAGGCGAACTTGGCGACGCGATCGGTGCCGTAGCGGCCGGCGTAGCGCGCCAGTTCCCCTGTGCCCATGGAGAAGCCGACGAGGATGACGTCGCGGAGGTCGAGTGCTTCCAGGACTTCGTTCAGGTCCGAGGCGAAGGTGTCGTAGTCGTACCCCTCGGTGGTCTTGCTCGACTGTCCGAACCCGCGCCGGTCGTAGGTGACGACGCGATAGCCGGCGTCCAGAAGGGCGGCCGACTGCCGTTCCCAGGAGTGTCCGTCGAGCGGGTAGCCGTGGATCAGGACGACGGGTTGTCCGGTGCCGTGGTCCTCGTAGTAGACCTCGACGGGTGTGCTGTTCTCGGTACCGACTGTGATGTGAGCCATGGCCTTATGGCGCCTTTCGACTGATGTGATCGAACGGGACACGAATCGAGAACGATCGTTCTCGGCTCGTGTCGCCTACAGTAGAGAACGATGGTTCTCACCGCAAGTGTTCGACCGAACGGAGGAGCGATGGAACCCGACGACCGCGCCCGCATCCTGACGGCGGCCGACAGGTTGTTCTATGCCCGCGGCATCCAGAGCGTCGGCATGGACGAACTGCGCTCTGCCGCCGGCGTGCCGCTGAAGCGTCTCTACGCCCAGTTCCCGTCCAAGGCGGCGATCGTGGCCGGCGTCCTGGACGGCCGCACCGCTGTGTGGAATACCCGCATCGACCAGGCAGAGGCGGCACACGAGTCACCGCGGGAGAAAATTCTTGCCATCTTCGACTTCCTCGACGACTGGTTCGCCGAGGACGACTTCCGCGGATGCGCGTTCATCAACTCGTTCGGTGAACTGGGGGCGACGATGCCCGCGGTGTCCGACGCCGCACGCACGCACAAGCTGGCCTTCATCGACCACGTCACCGAACTGGCCGTGGCATCGGGGCATCCACCGGGCGTGGGCCTGCAGATCGCGCTGCTCGCCGAGGGCGCGCAGACCACCGCGGCCATCACCCGGTCGGGCGAGACGGCGCGAGCTGCCAAGGACGCCGCGGCGCGCTTGCTGGACTGACTCAGTCCCGCAGGGACTGGGACCCGAGCACGCGGGTCACGGTGATCTCGATGACCACTCGCTCCGGGTTCTCCCGCGGTGTCCGGTACCGCTGTGCGTAGCGGTTCTCGGCGTCCCGCACGCTGTCGGCATCCCGCAGGATCCGTGCCGGACCCTCCAACGTCAGCCACCGGGCGCCGTCCACCTGGGTGACGGCCCCGTACGCGCCGCGCTCGGCGTTACGAACCTTCTGCGACCCCTCCCGCGTGATCACCCGAGCCAGTCCGGCCTCGGCGTCCCACGTGAATCCCACCGCGACGACGTGCGGCGTACCGTCCGGCCGCTTCGTCGCCAGGGTCGCGAGATGACGCTCGGTGAGGAACGTGCCGGCGTCGGCATTGAGCGAGGAGGGGGTAGCGGGCATGACCGTCACGATAATCGAGGACACTTGACCACGTGACTCGCCACTCGGTCGAACCTTCCGCGCCAGGAACCCTTCTCCTCCTCGGCGGCCGCAGCGACATCGGTCTCGAGATCGCGGTACGGATGGCACCCGGCAGACATGTCGTGCTGGCTGCGCGCCGGTCGTCGGACCTGGACGACGAGACAGCCCGCGTGCTGGCTGCCGGCGCAGAATCGGTGGCGACCACCGAGTT